>NZ_JBSVWF010000003.1:0-185971 GCF_054071635.1 Pseudomonas sp. SDO52101_S400
ATACGGAGCATTTTCTTTGAGCACCGCGCAGATTGCTAGGTTTTCACACAGTCTGTTCGGGTGCTTTTTTGTTTTTAAGATGGACGCCTGTCAGAAGGAGCGATGCAATGGATCTGAAGTTCAGTCACGTCGATGTACTGGTCAACAACCTCGAAGAGGCCTGCACCTACTACGCACAGATTCTGAAAGCCAGAATCTCCAGAGCACTCGTCTGGGAGCGGGGTGGCCTGCACGTTCGCTACGCGGTTGCGCTGATCGGCCAGGAGCGTTTCATGCTGGTCCAGCCGTTGGCGGGCAACCTCAAGGAACTGCTGGACTCGTCGGGGGAGGGGATGATCTATCGTCACTGCTATTCGACGCCGGACATCGAGAAGGCCTACGACGAACTGGTGATCGCCGGCGTGCAGCCCGAAGACGAAAACGGACGGCCCCTGGAACGCGCCAACCTGCAATCACCGTCCGGGACACGCATCATCTGGCTGCCCAAGCGCTTTGGGCACTTCTCTATCGAGATTCTCGAAGAGCAGGCGCTGGAGGCATTCATAGCGTCTGCGTTTGCCTGAGGAAGTCGCGCGACGTCCTCGTCTGAAAAAAAACATGCGTTGTGATGCATCCGATCGCATGCCTGCTCCGTAAATTCAGCACCCTCATTCGAAGGGTCGAAGAATTCAGGAGACACACCATGCACTCGCTCATCAAACGCATTGCCATCACCTGCTTCACGCTGCTCTGCCTTGGCGCAGGATCGAGTTTTGCCGCCGATACCGTGATGGTCGGCGGTGCGGCCATGTATCCGAACAAGACCATCGTCGAAAACGCCGTCAATTCGAAGGACCACACCACGCTCGTTGCAGCGGTCAAGGCTGCCGGTCTGGTCGACACCCTCAACAGCAAGGGGCCGTTCACCGTCTTCGCTCCCACCAATGAAGCGTTCGCCAAGTTGCCCGCCGGCACCGTCGATACACTCGTCAAACCGGAGCACAAGGCTGACCTGACCACGATCCTCACGTATCACGTCGTTGCCGGCACTCACACGGCAAAACAATTGATGGATGACGCCAAAATGCACGGCGGCAAAGTCATGCTCAAGACAGTCCAGGGCGAATCACTGACCGTCATGCTGCACGACGGCAAGTTGTGGGTGGTGGACGCCAAAGGCGGGAAGGCCGCGATCACCATTGCCGACGTGATGCAGTCCAATGGCGTGATTCATGTGGTGGATACGGTGTTGATGCCGAAGTAGCCTTTTGAAGGGAACAGATGAATTTTAAAAATTGTCTGTTCCCTTTGGCTATCGCCATCGTCCCTTCAGAAACTGGTTGCGTCCCTGCGTCTTGGCGTTATACAGCGCCTGATCTGCCACCTCGATCAATCCTTGCAAGTGCTCCAGCTCTGGGCCTGTGCCCGAAGCGATACCGATGCTCACGCTGACGCGTCCGAACGGGCTGGCGCTGTGTGGGATGTTCGCTTGCTTCAAGCGGTCGAGAATAAGTTGCGCCACCACCGCAGCACCCTCACTGTCAGTGTCTGGCATGATGATGCCCATCTCTTCTCCGCCATAACGTGCGACAAGATCCGAGGGGCGCCGCAGGCACTCCTCGAAAATTTTGCCAACCGATTGCAGGCATGCGTCTCCTGCGACATGCCCGAACGTGTCGTTGAACAGCTTGAAATAGTCGATATCAATCATCAGCAATGCCAACGACGAGCCGTCACGTTGTGCCCGGCGTGCTTCCATCGCAAGGCTTTCATCAAAGCAGCGGCGGTTTGCCAAACCGGTCAAGGCATCCTTCATGGCGAGCAATTCAAGCTGTCGGTTCGAAGAGAGCAACTGTTGCTGGGTCCCGCGCAATTGATCTTCCACTTCGGTGCGCCGGCGTATATCCAGGATCAAAAACCAGCCGATAAGGCCGGTGAGCCCCAGCAGACCCGTCACCACCACCGCCGACAGCAATGCCTCCATTCGCCACGCAGCGAGAACTTCTCGTTTGCCCAGTGCCACGGTCGTGATCAACGGCAGCCGGTCACTCTTTCGGAAAGCATAGAGCCGTTCAACGCCGTCCAGGCTGGAGGTAAACGAGGCCGTGCCGACTGATCGATCGACAAGATATTTGGCATAGATGGGCGACTTGGAAAAGTTGCGCCCCATATCCTGCTCGCGGAAGGGATAGCGCACCAGCAACGTACCGTCGGTATAGGACAACCCGATGGCCCCGTCCTGTCCCACATCGATTTTTCCAAACAGCCGAAGAAAGTTTTCTATGCCCAGGGTGACGGCCACCACGCCGGCAAACTCTCCTCGAGCATCATTGAAACGCCGGCTGACAGTGATCACCCACTCTTGATTGGAGCGGCTCTGGATGGGAGGGCCGATAAATATCTCGCGGGAGGGGTCGTCGCGATGATGGATGAAATAGGCCCGATCACTGCTGTTCGCCCCAGCCGGAATCGGCCGGTTGGAGGACATCAACCAACGTCCCTGACTGTCGTAGATCGTGATGCCACTGAGCTGTGGCATCAGGGGCTCCTGTCGGTTGACCAACGCACTCAGTCGCTGGATCTGCGCCGGGCCACTGCCTTCGGTTTCCAGACGTTCGACGAGACCCAGCAGAAGCAGCGAACTTTGCCGGACAATGCCTTCGGAGTAGGTCACAAGCGCCTGGGTAAGGTTCAACCCGTGGACGTCCACTTCCTCCAGCGCTCTCTCCCGGGAGGCCAACACCTTCCAGACAGTCAGCGAAGCCAGGGAACAACCGATAACCAACAGCAGAAGTACAACCAGGTGGGTATCACGCTTCACGTCATTACCTTTTGGAAAGTCCGGTTTCCGACCTGGCCACTATCGGATCAAGGCAATAACTGCGGGACGAAGTGGACGGCAGGCGATTTTTTCACATATGAACCCGAGAGTCACCCGGCATGCCTCCCCACCTCATGGCGCATGTCAATTTTCGTCGTGGTGCATCCGATGAGAGACAAGGCGAGTGCGAGGGGGAGAATCTGATTTGCACGACTCAACCTTGGAATTGGCCAGCGCGCCCTCATAACGATGGTTACCTCCAACATCCCCGAGGGGAAGGACAGACCATGACCAGCCAAACTGAAACTGCCATCCTCGCCGGCGGTTGCTTCTGGGGCATGCAGGATCTGCTGCGGCGCTATCCCGGCGTCCTGCAGACGCGCGTCGGTTATACCGGTGGCGATGTGCCGAATGCGACCTACCGCAATCATGGCAACCACGCCGAAGCCATTGAAATCGTCTTCGATCCTGCCGTTATCAGCTATCGGCAGATCCTGGAGTTCTTCTTTCAGATTCACGACCCCACCACGCCCAACCGTCAGGGCAATGACCGTGGCCCCAGCTATCGCTCGGCGATCTACTACCTCAACGAGCAGCAACGCGACGTTGCTGAAGACACCGCCGCCGATGTCGACGCCTCGCGGCTGTGGCCTGGGCGGGTTGTGACCGAAATAGAACCGGCCGGGCCATTCTGGGAGGCGGAGCCGGAGCACCAGGATTACCTGGAGCGTATTCCGAATGGCTACACCTGCCACTTCATCCGCCCGAACTGGAAGCTTCCGAAGCGGGCCTGAGTTTCTTTAGCGTCAGTGTGAAAGAAGGGAACCGGTCTGTTTTATGAAAAACAGACCGGTTCCCTTCTTTTTGCCTTCAGTCAGGAAAGGTAGCTAAGCAAGTTAGCTATATGTTGGTTCTGCGTCCTTCTCACGACCAGCCCGGACCGATCCTGCACATGACGTCACCTTCATCGCCGCCAAATCCGACCGAAGATCCCCGCAGCCTGCAGATCGCCAGTGTCGAATGTCTGCGACAGCTCTGTGTTGTTTACGGGATATTTAAAAGAGCGGACTACGACCAAAAAGTTGCCATCCAGTACGTTGTCCAAAACGGTTAATTTCCTTCGCTCTGGCATAAACGTTAGATGCCGTGAGCCGACAAAAAATCGCCTGTAAAGACGTTCATTTTTTACATGGATGGCAATGCGCCTCTAATGTAGTATCGCCGCGCGCCGGGTCTTTTGAATGCCGAAAGTTGTCTACTTCAGCAGGGTGCATTGGAATTGGAGCTGTTCAATGGCTAACAAGGATATGGAATGAGTTTGCCAATAGATTTTTCCGCTGAGCAGTACCTGTATCTACACCCGGACGTCAGATTGGCAGGTATCGATCCTGCCGTTCATTACCTGACCTGGGGGCATCAAGAAGGTCGTCCTTATCTGCCGAATTCAGACCCTCTGCTGCCTAAAGTCAAGGGAGAGTTCCACTCGGATGGCGTGAGGACGGTGCACAACCATGACTTCATGAGTGATCCGCGCTACATCGCCGCCACCTGGACTGGGACAGTACGGGCAAGATGTTCCACCTCCTGGACACTTTCTCAGGTGTCGATGACCGGTTTTTATCTGCTGACGAGAAAGTTGGCGGGGTCTCGGACAAAAGCCAAAAGTGGATTGAAGATGGAACTTACGTATCTAACATTGATGCCGTAAGAGCAAATTTTTCGGAATGGTCAAATGTCAACATCATTCAAGGTTCAATCCCTGAAACGCTGACGCAGATCGAGTCGAAACAGATTGCTTACTTGCACATCGATATGAATTGCACAGGACCGGAAGTCGCTGCCATTGAGTTTCTGTGGGATCGATTGGTTCCGGGGGCGGTAATCCTGCTGGATGACTACGCGTACTTTGGCTATCAGCCGCAAAAGGACGGGATGGATCAGTGGGCCGCAAAAAGGAATATTGCGATTGCCAGTCTGCCGACAGGGCAGGGGCTCCTGATCAAACCCTAGTCATCATCAACGACTGTTAACGGCGAGAAAACAACCGCTCGGGTTTGTTTTCTGGCCGAGATGGCCACCGGTCAGAGAGGGCATGTTTCGCCCTTTCCTGATCCGTGTGCTGCCGACTCAAGCGGTCGCAAAAACAAATTAGTCCTCATTTTTAGTCCCCATTTTTACCAAACCTGCGCCAGGCAATCGGCTTCTACAAATTGAACAAGGATAAAGGCTCATGAGTATGAGAACGGCAGCGCTGGCTCTGTTGCTTGCAACGTCACTGACCGCCTGTGGAGGGAGCAAGGACAAGGCCAGGGAACTGGTCGATATCAGCGGCGCCTTCAAGGAGCATTACGATGAGGTGGTGGAAACCGTAATGCGAGATTACTCGCCACGTTACATGGCGGTGATGGACGAAGAAATCCGCGAGGTTGTGGAAGACAAGGTTCCCTTCGACGAGATTAGAAACCTGCGGATCGATACCTTGGCGGCTCACTTGCAGCCGGATGAACTCAATGCGGCGATTCGTGCCCACGATAACCCCGCGCAGGGCAGAGATATTTTGAACAACACGCCTGAGGGCCGCAGCTTTCTGGACAAGATTTTCGACGCTGAAGACTCCGTCGAAAATACCTTCCAGGCCCTATTGAAGGAGCGTGAACCAGTCATTCTTAAAGCACTGGATAAAATCAATGACAAGAGACTGGCTGGATAGGCGTCCCTGACGCGTGATCAATCGACCGTCATGGCTGCCGATTCGTCCGGTCGATGCGTCACACCGGTTCCTGTACCCTGCAGCCTCTCACTCCAACGAGCACGGAAAATGGATTCTCACTCGATTTTGGCTTTTACCCTGGTGGCCGCGATTGCCATCGCCAGCCCAGGCCCCGCGACGCTGATGGCGATCAACAACAGCCTGGCCCATGGTCAGCGCAGCGCCATCTGGTCGTCGCTGGGTAATGCCAGTGGCCTGTTCTGTCTTTCAGCTGCCGCGATGCTCGGGCTCGGGGCGTTGCTGGCCAGTTCCGAAATGCTGTTCAACGCGGTGAAGATCATCGGTGCCGGTTATCTGTTCTATCTCGGTATCAAGCAGCTGTTCAAGAAGGACGCGATGCTCCAGGACAGCCCTCAGGACGACTCGAAAAAGGCCCGGCCCACGCGGCTCAAACTCTACAAATCAGCATTCCTGACGGCCGTGACCAATCCCAAGGCGACGATGTTTTTCACCGCATTGTTCCCGCAATTCATCGACCAGGGCGCTACGCTGCTGCCGCAGTTCCTGATCCTGACGTCGATTTTCATGGCGTTGTCGGTGACGTCCCTGACGCTCTACGCCGCGCTCGCATCCCGGGCCAAAGGTGTGTTGACTCGACCGGCGTTCTCCCGTTGGGTCAGCCGGGTGGTGGGCACGACGTTCATTGGTTTCGGCGCTGCCATTCTGACCATGCGTCGGCAGGCAGCCTGAGAGGCCGCGTCCGTCTCCAGCGTCAGCGGGTTATGAAGCTGCGAATCGCCTGCGTGGTTTCCACCGGCGCTTCTTCCATCAGCCAATGGCCCGCTCCGGCGATCACCACTTCGGTGACGTTATCGGCGGCGTTGCGCAGCACGATCGCTTCGTTGTTGCCGAAGGATTTCTCACCACCGACGGCCAGGACCGGCATGGTCAGCTTGTTCTTTGACGACGCTTCATTGTCCACCGCGTCCTGGCGAATGGCGCGGAACTGGGCGAAGGCCGCGTGCATCGCGCCGGGGCGGGCGTAGAGTTTGGTGTAATGCTGGCGGGTGGCTTCGTCGACTTTTTTCGGGTCGCCGGCGAACTCGTTCCAGAAACGATCCAGGTAAATGCGCTCACGGCCAGCGACCAGTCGCTCCATGTCCGGGCCTCCAAAATCGAAGTGCCAGAGCATCGGCGAGCGAACGATGTCGTTCCACGGTGCAATGCCCGGAACGGGCGCATCCATCACCACCAGGCGATCGGTCTGTTGCGGATACCGCGAGGCATAGGCGAACGCGACCATGGTGCCAATGTCGTGACCGATGACGACCGAATGCTCGATGCCCAGCGAAGCCAGTACTGCGCGGATGTCTCCTGCCTGGGTCTTCTTGTCGTAGCCACCGTCGGGAATCGACGACAGCCCCATGCCGCGCAGATCAGGGATTACCACGGTGTGATCCTTCGCCAGATCGGTCGCCAATGGCACCCACATGTCCCCGGTATCACCAAAACCATGCAACAGCACCACGGCCGGGCCTTTGCCGCCGATGCGCGTGTGGATTTTCGCGCCGTCCACGGCAATGTCTTGCGTGTGGAACGAAGCGGGGAACGGTTTTACGTCAGCATGGGCCGGAACACTCAGGGCCACCAGCAAGGAAGCGGTCAGCAAGGCGCGGATCATCACGGTGACTCCAGAGCTGTAGGTGGGTGGAGCGTAGACCGCTTTTAGAACGCTGCCGTTTGCCGCCGGGCATTTTGCATCGGCATTCGTTCCCGACTTGCCTGACCCGCCGATATCAGGGAAGCTCCCGCGAATCCTGTCTCGGGCAAGTTGGCTGTACGATCGAATCGTTAGGGAAGCGTTGAATGGCGTTCAAGGTGTTGGTGGTCGGTGGGTATGGAAACTTCGGCAGCATCGTCTGCCGGCATCTGGCGTCGATGCCTGATGTTGATCTGGCAATCTCGGGTCGCGATCCGCACAAGTTGCTGCGCAAGGTCGAGGCGTTGCAAGCCGCTTCAGGAAAAACCTGCGCCAGTTGGTGCGGCGATGCCATGGGGCCCGGGTTTCAATCTGCGTTGGGCTCGATGGGAATTGAGCTGGTCATCCACACCGGCGGCCCGTTTCAGGGGCAATCCTATGCGGTTGCCGAAAGCTGCATCGAGGCCGGCGTGAACTATTGCGACCTGTCCGACTGCCGAACCTTCGTCAATGGTATCGCTGTACTCGATGCGCGTGCGAAAGCGGCGGGCGTGGCGATTCTCAGTGGTTGCAGTTCAGTGCCGACGCTATCGTCAGCCATCATCGATCAGCAGCGGTATCGCTTTCAGCGCATCGACTCGATCGAACATGGCATTTCCTCTTCCGCCAAGATGCCGGGGCTGTCTACCGTCGAAGGCGTGCTTGCCTACGCGGGCAAGCCGATCAAACAGCTCAAGGATGGCCGGGTTCATGAGGTGCCGGGCTGGCAGGATCTGACGTTGCGCAAGATGCCGCACCTGGGCACCCGCTTGCTGGCCAATGTCGATGTTCCGGACATGGATATTTTTGCCGGTCGTTATGGCGCCCGGTCCTTGAGCTTCAAGGCCGGTGCCGGCCTCAAGCTCGGCGGTGTCGCCAATGCATTGTTCGCCCAGGCCCAGAAGAGGGGGCTGATTCGGGACCATGCGCCCTGGGCCGCACGACTGCATCGCCTGGGCACCTGGTTCGAGCGAATCGGCGATGGCAAAAGCGCGATGTACATTGACGTGCAAGGTATCGGGGTTGAAGGGCAACCACTGTCAATGACCGCTCAACTGACGGCATGGAATGACAAAGGCCCGGAAATCCCGAGCTGCGCCGCTGTTGCCCTGGCCGCCAAAATGGCCCAAGGGTATGTGCCTGAATCCGGCGCCCGGCCTTGCGTGGGCGAAATCACCGTCGACGAATACATGGCTGCGATCAACGATCCTGAAAACCTGAGCCTGTCCGTGCATTTCTCTGACGGGCAACGCTGATCATGCTTTACCTGTGTTTCAAGTACATTCATGTCATCGCCGCTGTTTTCCTGTTCGGATTCGGCATGGGCTCCTACCTTTACCTGATCGCCGCCAGCCGCACCGCCAACCCTCAGGTGATCGCTCACGTGGCGAAAACGGTCGTGCGCTTCGACGCCTGGATCACCACCCCGGCAGGCTTCATTCAGATCGCATCGGGCTATGGGCTGATCAGGCTGGCCGGCCTTCCGTTGAGCACGGAATGGGTGCTGACGTCGTTGATTATCTTTCTTTGCGTGGGATCGCTCTGGCTGCCGGTGCTGGTGCTTCAGAAGCGCCTGTACGTGATGGCTTCGAGTGCGATCGAGACCGGAGGAGGGCTTGCGGATGAGTACCGGTCGGTGTACCGCCAATGGTTCTGGATGGGAGTTGCCGGTTTTCTCGGGATGTTCGTGATTGTCTTGATGATGGTGACGAAGATGACGCCCGTGCAGGTGCTAGGGCTGTTGCTGTAGCGAAGCTTTCAGAAAGCGTTGTTCATGATCGGGATCAGGCAGAAGACAGGTGTCATATTGTCCAAACAGCCGATAACGATTCAGTGCAATACGATCGTAGGCCCAGTTCCGAAGCCCGCGCGGGAAAATGCGCAAGCACTGCAATGGACGCCAGCGGGCGGGCAGTTGGGCAACGACTTCGAAAAAGGCGTCGGAGCGCTCCCAATAGTGTCGGTCGCGGATGACCGCCATGGTGTCGAACTGATCGAGGGGTAAATCTGCCCAGGCGAGCAGCGCCTGTCCTTCGGGAGACTGCACCGCCGCCAGCCGGACTCGCTGATGGCGGTCATGACGAATCAGGAATTTCGCCCAGCCATTGCACAACTTGCAGACGCCATCGAACAACACCACTGTCTCGCCTGGTTTCAGCAGGGGAGCAGTCGAAGGGCGAATCCGGGAAACGGGCATGGATATCGGTCCATTGAGGCCTGGTTTCCCGGATCATATCCTTAAACGGTCACGACAATCTTTCCGACCTGCTGGTTGGCTTCAAGAAAGCGATGCGCTTCTTGAATGTCCTCAAGGGCGAACGTCTTCGCGATGATCGGCTTCAGCGCGCCCGAAGCGAGGCCGTCGCTGATGAACGCCTTGGCACGGGCCAGAGCCGCAGGATCCGCGACGACCTCCGCGTAAAGGTAGCCTTTGAGGGTCAGACATTTGCCCAGCACGGTGAACAGCGGGAACGGCGTAGGCTCCGGGCTCAATGCGCCGTACTCAAGCAGAATGCCGCCCCTGGCCATGCTCTGGGTGAGCTGTTCGAAAGCGGGGCCGCCGATCGGATCGAACACCACGCGAGCGCCCTGGCCATCGGTCAGTGCCATGACGGTCGCGACTATATCCTCTTCATCGCTGACGATGACGTGCGCGGCGCCGGCGTCCAGCAAGGCCTGTTTCTTGGCCCTTGTGCGGGTCACGGCAATCGAAGTGGCGCCCACCATTCGGGCGATCTGGAAGGCTGCCAGGCCGACGCTGCTGGAGGCGGCAGTGACCAGCACAAAATCGTTCTTCGTCAGCTTGGCTTGTTCGACCAGCGCGCCCCACGCGGTGACGTATTGCATCCAGGAAGCGGCGGCCTGTTCGAAGGACAGGTTCGACGGGTGCTTAACCGTCAGCTCGGCGGGCACGTTGGCCAGCTCGCCATAGGTGCCCCATTTGGCAATGTCCAGCGGCGGAATCAGGCTGACCGCATCACCGATCTTGAACTCGCTGACACCGGCACCGACGGCAGCCACCACACCGGCCGCTTCATAACCGAGGCGGCTTGGAAATTGCGCTTCCTGCAAATAAGCGTGATTGCGGAACATGACCTCGGCCCGATTCAACCCGAAGGCCTTGACCTCGATTTGTACCTCGCCGGGTGACGGAGCCGGCACATCGACCGATTCCAGTTTCAAAACGCTTGCGTCGCCGTACTCATGAATCCTGACAATGCGTGCCATGGTTACCTCTGCTGTGATCAATGAGGCCGGTGTGAGCGGCCTGAATTCGCGTGAAATCGCACCGGTTGCAGGCGTGCGCGTCGATGCCATGGCCGCCAATTTAGGCTTTGGCCTGCGCCGGATAAAGACCTACGATAGCCCAACACTAGAAACACAGGGTTTCCAATGGATCGCCTCACCTTGATGGCCGTTTTCGTCAAAGCGGTGGAGCTTGGCTCCTTCAGCGCGGTGGCCGATGAGCTCAATCTGTCCCCGCAACTGGTCGGCAAACAGGTCAAGATGCTCGAGCAGCATCTGGGTGTCTCGCTGCTCAATCGCACGACCCGCAAACAGAGCCTCACCGACTTCGGCCGCACCTTCTATCAACGGTCGAAGCTGATCCTGGCCGATATGGACGCCGCGGAAGAAATGGCCGCGATGACCCGAGGCGTACCCAGCGGCCGGCTCAGGATCAATGCGCCGGTCACGTTTGGCGTCAGCACATTGTCGCCTCGATTGCTGGAATACATGGTCAGGTATCCGCAGGTGTCGGTTGATCTGACGTTGTCCAACGAACTCGTTGACCTGGTGGAGGGCGGGTATGACGTGGTGTTTCGAATCGGTGAACTGTCGGACAGCGGCCTGAAGGCATTACCGCTCAAACCCTATCAAATGGTGCTGTGTGCGGCGCCTGCCTATCTGGCCCGACGGCCACCGATAACGACACCCCTGGATCTTCAGGAACATGAATGCCTGGCGTTTGCCTATTCGGACGGCCGTTCACACATTCGCCTTGAAGGGCCGGACGGCTGTATCGACGTGCCGATCAAAAGCAGATTGACGATCAATCAGGGCGACCCGTTGCTGTCGGCGGCGGTCGCCGGGCTGGGTGTCGTGCTGTTGCCGTTGGAGCTGGTCAAGGACGCGCTGAGGAGTGGAACACTGGTGAACGTTCTGCCGGATTACAACGTACCGGTCTCTCCGATGAATCTTCTGTATGCACCGGATCCTCGGCTGACACCCAAGCTGCGAAGCTTCGTGGACTTTGCCAGAGGAGCGTTTGGAGTCACCGCGTGAAAGGCTGTATCTCTGCCCTAGCCATGGAGGGATGTGGGATCGGCAGTCACGTCGAAACGTTTTGGCTCGCCCATTGCGCCCTGGTCAGTCCATAACACCGGCACCTTTACGGGTGGATGTGACACAGGAGTCAGTCTAGAGCTGCAGGCCGGCAAGAAAAGAGCCAATGCGGCCGTTGTTGATGGAGCCATGATCCCGTTTCTGATCCTGGCCAAAAGCGGTTTGATTCAGATTCGTCAGTCATCTATACCTAATGCAGTGAGGCATTTGGCTATCAGACTGTATTACAGGGTGAATAGCGAATGGGAATATCTCTGTTCTCCTGCTTGATAACCGCTGCACGGCAAACTGACTGGAGAAAAACTCAGTTACGAAGTTTTTTCATTTTGACAACAGACTCTTCCTACCGGAAGCAGTGAGGGGGAAATGAACGACGAGGGCCGGTTTCTTTTCCTGAGGCGAGTAGCAAGCCGCTTGTTCCCTTACACGCTGTCGGGTGGGATTTTCTTTTCTTTAACATTGATACTCGCGGCCTGTTCGAAGGTGTATGTCTATGATCTTCAGGATAAACAAGGTGACGCAACTGGCAAAGTAGCGTCGCTAGCGACGCATATCTCCACGGGTGTGCGAAATGTAAAACTCGTATTCATACATGGTGTTGGAGATCATTGCCCTGGTTATGCCTTGAGCGGGAAGGATGAAAGTGGCTGGTTCAGTACGAAACAAGCTAAGAAGCTGGGTCTTGAAGCAATCGAAGACGCTCCACGTTTCGAAGAGCCGATTTACAGTAATGAATTTATTTCCGCGGTACAAAAACAACCGCATATTTTTGATGATCAATCGTATGTGGCTGTGCGCCGGCAGAAATTCAGCTACGGCTCTGCCGGTGTAAATGTGGAGGCTATCGAGGTGACCTGGTCACCGCTGACACAGTGGATCAAGAATGGTCGACTGGCCAAGGATTTCACCAGGCCCGGAAGCTACAAATGCGTGCCCGGTGAAATGGAACCTGTGCTGACAAATCACGCAAAAGATGATGAGGTTCAGGCTCCGGGCAGGTTGCTGGTAAATCGCATCCTCAAGGAAAACGTGCTTGATCGCAATCTTGCCGATGCCGCCATCTACACGGGGCAATACCACACGGTGATGCAACTGGGACTGGCGGATGCATTGTGCTATGGGCTTACCGGGCAACCCGTGAAAAAGAGCAATGGGAGCGTGCCCAATCGCGTCTGTAACTGGAACAAGGGGCGCATGGAGCCGAATACCCGATACATTTTCGTGACTCACAGTCTCGGTAGTCGACTGCTGTACGACACCCTTTTGGGGTTGATGCAGATGGAGGCTCCGGGAGTCGAAAAGGCGGCGCTCGATCAAGCCTTTCCTGACGCTGACAAGTATGTGAACGGGATTTTGAACAAGACCCCCGTCATCTACATGATGGCCAATCAGCTGACATTTCTTGGAATGGCCAACATAACCTCGAATGACAATTCAAAATCAGTGATCTACAAGCCTGCGGTTGTGGGAGACGCAGTTGATCTACAGTCCAGTGACTTTGCCAGCCCCAGGCCTGAAGAGATCACTAATGAACTCAATTCGGAATGTAATGAAGTAGGGCTTTGTCAGCTGGCGCTTGCAATAAAGTCTGCAAGGCGGACGCCCAGGTTGGCAAACGGGGGAGAGGATGCCAGTGCGGTTAGCCAAGGACTTGAAATTGTGGCGTTTCACGATACCAATGATTTGCTGTCGTGGCCTGTCCCTCCAGAGTATCAACGCGTGATTGATAAAAAATATCGGGGTGAAATCAGGTTTACCAATGTCT
Organism: Pseudomonas sp. SDO52101_S400; assembly: GCF_054071635.1. Classification (NCBI taxonomy): domain Bacteria; kingdom Pseudomonadati; phylum Pseudomonadota; class Gammaproteobacteria; order Pseudomonadales; family Pseudomonadaceae; genus Pseudomonas; species Pseudomonas sp. SDO52101_S400. Next base: position 13,358 of record NZ_JBSVWF010000003.1, read on the forward strand.
TTGTGAGAAACGCGCCGCGTCTGCTTATTTTTGAGTCGCCAACGTCAGCACACCAGAACTACTTCAAAAACGGGGATGTCTGGAAAACCATAAAATGTGGATACACCGATGGGAGCATCAATTCTCCCTGTAAATAACAGGAGAATCACAAAGCCTCATCCGCCGAACACCAACGGTTACGCCCCAGCCGCTTCGCCTGATACAGGCAGGTATCCGCCGATTTCAGCAGCATGGCCGGCGTCACTGTGTCGTCAACCGGATGGCGGGTTGCAATGCCGGCGCTGGCCGTGACGTACCCGAGGGGATGCCCGGTGTGTTCCAGTTCCAGCGAGCGGATGGCTTGCAGGATGTCTTCGGCGACTTGAATGGCGCCGGCGTTGTCGGTATTGGGCAGCAGCACGGTGAACTCTTCGCCACCGTAGCGCACGGCAAGGTCGCCGGGGCGTTTGACCGCTTGCTGGATCGCGCGTCCGATGGCGTTCAGGCAGTCGTCGCCGGCGGCGTGACCATAGCGGTCGTTGTAGCGTTTGAAGTGGTCGACATCGAGCATGATCAACGACAGCGCTGAACCCTGGCGCCGGGCCAGACGAATCTCGTCCGCCAGCGCGTTGTCCAGGCGCCGGCGGTTGCCAAGGCCAGTGAGGCTGTCGGTCAGTGCCATGTCGCGCATGGCCTGGTGGGCGGAACGGATTTCCCGCTCCATCGCGATCCGCTGGCGCAATTGGCTCAGCACGATCAGCCCGAACCCGGCGAGAACCAGGATCAGAAAAATCAGCACGAAGCCGTTTTTCAGCAAGTCCCGACGCCATGGCGCGGTGATGGAATCTTTCGACAGGCCGGCTTCAACCACCAGCGGATAGGTGGTCAGAGCGCGATAGCCATACAGGCGTTCAGTGTCATCGACGACGGCCCTGATCTGGGCGATGCCCTCGTTGGAGGCGGGCAGGTAAGTCTTGAAGATCTCGCTGTTCGCCAGGCTTTTACCCACCACGGAGGCGATGAAAGGACGGCGCACGAGAATCGTGCCGTCGCGCATGGCCAGCACCAGTGCGCCTTTGTCATCAATCCGGAAGTCGCCGTAATAGTCGACGAAATAACTGACCTTGACCGTCCCCAGCAGCACGCCAGCGAACGAGCCATCGGGGTTGTTCAAGCGGCGGGAGATGGGAATGATCAGGTCATGGGTGGAGCGACTCTCGACCACCTGGCCGATGCGCACTTGCCGATCCTCATGGGTGCGGTGGTACTGGAAATAATCGCGGTCGGCGTTGTTGGCCATTTCCGGGGTGACTTCTTTGTCGGTCACGATCCAGTGGCCGTCCGGGCCGTAGATGAACAGGCCGTGCAACTGCGGCATGATTTTCGATTGCTGCACCAGCAACTTGTGAATGCGCGGGACATCGAGGTTTTGCAGACCATCACCTTCGACCCGCTCGGCCAGCCCGGCGGTGACCACATCAACCTGGCGAATGGTGTCTTCGGCGTGCTGGGCCGTGGCGCGGGCCAGGTTGGTCACTGAGTCGCGCGCAGACGCAAAGACCGAACGATAGTCACGCCACGTCCGCCAGCTCTCGACCGCCAGAAACGCCACGACCACAACCAGCATGAAGCTGAGGGTCAGCCGAAAGGTCGAACCGGCCTTCATGGCTTTGCTGGCGGGGCGCCGCGTGTCGTTTGCAGTTGGCTCTTGCGTGTTGCGTCCGAGCATCAACTTTTCCTTGAATGTCGTTCTGAACGTAATGCTGGCGAGCATTATGACAAGGATCGGCAAGAAGTTCGGGACCACCGCGTGATTGAGCCTCGGTTTGCATTGATTGTCTCGTCTGGGTTGACGGTTAAACACTTTGCAGGCGATTTATCACCTGCAGGTGAGTCATTAATCTGTGCCCATCTTGAACGCAAGCGAACTTCCACAATTAAAAAGGGATTCAACATGAGCACTGCAACCTACAACCGCCTGAACAAAGACGACGCCGTGGTTCTGCTGGTCGATCACCAGACCGGTCTGATTTCGCTGGTCCAGGACTTCTCGCCGAACGAGTTCAAGAACAACGTGCTGGCATTGGCCGACCTGGCCAAATTCTTCGAGTTGCCGACCATCCTCACCACCAGTTTCGAGCAAGGCCCGAACGGCCCTCTGGTGCCGGAACTCAAGGAAATGTTCCCGGATGCGCCCTACATTGCCCGCCCGGGCCAGATCAACGCCTGGGACAACGAAGACTTCGTCAAGGCAATCAAGGCCACCGGCCGCAAGCAGATCATCATTGCCGGTGTCGTGACCGACGTGTGTGTGGCGTTCCCGACCTTGTCGGCACTGGCAGAAGGGTTCGACGTGTTCGTGGTGACCGATGCTTCCGGCACCTTCAACACCACCGTGCAACAAGCCGCATGGAACCGCATGACCCAGGCCGGCGCGCAGATGATGAACTGGTTCTCGGTAGCCTGCGAACTGCACCGGGACTGGCGCAACGACATTGAAGGGCTGGGCAATCTGCTGTCGCAGCGGATTCCGAACTACCGCAATTTGATGAATGGGTATGCGGCGCTGACGGCTCGTCAGAAATAATCTCATGCCGATGGTCGAAAGCCTGCTCTGAAAAAGCAGGCTTTTGTCGTTTTCCCTGTGAACCGGGGCGGGAGATAAGCGTGACACTGAACATCACTTCAGCCCGACTCAGGCGACTCTACGGAACAACATCGGAAATAAAACGTAGCTGAATTCGGGCTGCAAGTGCTCATGTCTATCGTCCTTTAATATTGGCGGTCATGTCAGATTCCAAATTTTTTGGGTCTGATACGTTTGTCAGTCCCGCGCAGTATTCAGCACGCTTTTGAATTGACTTTGGCCAAAGGCGGTTGGATCGTAAAACTGTTCGGTATCTAAGAGTAGTTGGCTGTTTTTATGGTCAATTAAAAAAGGCATGTGTTCAAGAAAGTTGTAGCGTTCTATGAGTAGTTTAAATTTCCAGTACGTGTCCTCTGGGGTGCAGTAGCAATATACTGCCAAAAGCTGGGTCGTATCATAATTTAAAAATGACCTTACTATATTGCTGTACATTTTCTCATTTTTTGCAAGAGGGGAGTTGGTGATGGTGTCTTCGTTAAAGTTTGCTCCGATTTGGCTCTCGGGTACGGTGGTTGCGATGAATTTCAATATTTGATACAGAACTCTAAAGTAATGGCCACATAAGCCGTTTTTGTTTTCTAGGGATTTTTTTGCTGCCGTCAAGTTTGGAGCTGAGCTGTCAAATACTGCTTCCCTGACCATGTCAAGGTCCGATCTATCGTGAGTCCATTTTCCTGTCGCGGTTGAGATTTTTTCCAATGTCTTGTTGTGCTGGTCCAGCAATGAAAAGAACGTTCCTTCGAATTGTTGTTTTATTTGTGTTTTTGATTGTTCCTTTAGTGCCGCTTCTGATTTTTCCTGAGCGATCGCGGATCGCTCTAGCTCTTTTCTAGTTGACTCGAGCTCCTTGCTTTGCAGGACTATTGTCAATAGGAGGGCAATTAGTCCGAGAAAACTAAGCAAGGGGTTCAGTGTGCCGCCAATAAAATCTCCAAAAGTTCCCCAATCGGTGTTTTGGCTACTAAGTTTTCCGTTGAACTCCATAAAGTAAAACGTAAATACTACCCCGACAACGCCTGTGGCGAAGGCGAGTATCCATGCTAGCCATTTGAAAAGACGTGCGGGAGTCAGGTTCTCAAATTTTTGTTCTAGATTCATTCGCATCATTCCGTATGCTTTTTAAAATTTTTAATTAAGCAAAGATTGGAGTTGCAAGTCTTAAGCAGGTGGGTCTGCACAGCGAACATTTTCCGGGGTCATGCTCTTTACTGTATTTTCGAATAAGTGAATATTCGATAGTGTTATCTTTCTTGGGGGTGAATAGTGCGGTGCTATGTGAGTCTAGCCCGCTTTTTTCGTCAGCTCGCCTCGTAGAGACTTCGAAGGGATATCTCATTGAGTGTAGGAGTATATAGATGCGCCACCTGTCTTATCGATGCTTTACGCACCATGATTCCATCCGTGAACAGGTGGAATCATGGTCTACTGACAGTATTTAAGAGAAGACGAAAGTGACCATAACTTAATGAGTTAACTATAACTACTCCGTTGGTTCCTCTTCTTTCAAGTGTAGGCGGAAAGTGTCTCGAGCAGTTTTTCCTACGTAGGTCGTGAGCGCGTAATTTGCTGTTCCACCGATGATGACCCCTATTCCGAAGGGGATCACTTTGGCCGCAGCTTTTTGTGTGAACGAAATTCCGATCTTCGCGAACAACTCCTTGATGAGCTGAAGCGTCGGGCCTTTCAAATATTGGTGCACCATGCGTACACCGGCTTTGCTGGCAATTCTTGTGGCGCCGGCAGACCCCATTTGCTCCAGAGACCCGCACAACGCGATGATGTATGACATGTGCTTGGCATCTTCATTGGACATCTTGTTGTTAATGGCCACCGCGAGGCACATAGTCATGTCGATCTGCAACTTCATGCAGACCGAGATATCCGCCAGACCTCCGCCCACCGCGCTCACCGCAGTTCCGATACCGGGAATAACTCCTGGGAGCGCAGTGGCGGCGCCAGATGTGGCGGCTAATTTGGAATAACGACTGATGATTTTGTCGACGACAGCGTCCTGGATTTTTTCGTCGGACGCTGACGGCGCTGAGCCCCGTGCCTGGCCTTCATACTGGGATACAAGTTCACGGGCATCATGCGGGCTGATGGCGATGGCCTCTACCATCTTCATTAGTGAAGAACTGCTTTCGTCTTTATCTGCTGTGGCCATGTCGAATTCCATTCGAAAATTGATTTTAGAAGCCTTTCCGCAAGGAAACGCAGGCCCAAAGAGTGCCATAGATGATATTAAAATAACATCAAGCTCTGCTCTGCCGGATGAATGAAGGTCGTTTTGTGTCCGGACGGCGAAAGGCCCCAAGCATAATCGGGAATCAGTCACTCAAAAGCGATCCAACCGATAAGGCTCGATCATCGGAAGACGACGAGCCTTGTTTGTTGCTGAAGGTGAAACCATCCCCTCAATAATCTCCGCCGTCACCGCCGCCTGAGTCAGCCCCAGATGCTGATGCCCGAAAGCGAGCAGTACCTTGCCGTCGGCTGTCTGATCGATGACCGGCAGCGAGTCCGGCAGCGAAGGCCTGAACCCCATCCACGGTGTGGCCGCCTCGGCACTCAACTCCTCACGGAACAAGCCTTTGCTCAGCCGAAGCAGCTGCCAGGCCCGTGCCATGGTCGGCGGTGCTTCAAGCCCGGCGAACTCGACGGTGCCGGCCAGACGCAAGCCTTCGGACATCGGCGTCATGATGAACTTGCGTTCCAGTGACGTGACGGGGAAGGGCAGCCGGTTGTGTTCCTGAGGCAGCATCAGGTGATAACCGCGTTCGGTGTCCAGCGGCACTTTCTTGCCCGTCAGCGCTTTAGCCAGCGTGGCCGAGTGAGCACCGCAGGCGATCAATACCCGACGGGCACTCAGGCTGCCTGTTCCGGTATTGAGCGAAACGCCGTGGGCATGCAGTTGCCCGCCTTCGACCCGTTGCTTCACAAACTGCACGCCGCTGGCCTTCGCGGCGCTGACCAGTTCACACACCACCCGGTACGGGTCGATGAAGTGCCCGGTGCTCGGGAAAAACAGTCCGCCCTGAAGGTGTTCGCTCAGTTGCGGCGCGCTGTCACGCACTGCAGCCGCTTGCCATGAGTCGACCGGGACTTGTTGCTGACGCAAGCGCGCCTGCAACGCTTCAATGGCCGGGCGTGAGTCGGGTCGTTCGAACACCAGCAACGAACCTTCCACCTTCAGCAGATCGGGTCGCTGGATGTCACCCAGCAACCGGTGCCAAGCCTCCAGCGAGCTTTCATTGAGCGCTCGCAGACCCGCCACCGTGCGCTGGAACGGCGCCGAGCGCAGATTCAGCAACAGCCGAGTGAACCAGGGCAGGGCGCAGGGCAGGTATTTCCAGTCCAGGCGCAGCGGCCCCATCGGGTCCATGAGCATGGCCGGCAAGCGCTTGAGGATCGACAGATCGGCAATCGGAAAAACCTGCTCGGTCGCCAGATGTCCGGCGTTGCCGAACGATGCGCCGTGGCCGGGCTCCTGCGGGTCGATCACGACCACCTGCAAACCCTGTCGTGCCAGACGCAAGGCGCAGGCAACGCCGATGATGCCGGCGCCGACCACGGCGATGTCATGGGTGATGTTCGGCATGGTTTCAGGCTTCCCTCTGGCCATCGAGCAGGCGTCGCAGTGCCAGCGGATTGGTCTGTTTGAGTGCGGTGGGCAGCAAGGCGTCGGGGAAATCCTGATAGCAGACCGGGCGCAGGAATCGCAGGATCGCGGCCGTGCCGACCGACGTTGTGCGCGGGTCGGATGTGGCCGGGAACGGCCCGCCATGCACCATCGCATCGCAGACTTCGACGCCGGTCGGCCAGCCGTTGACCAGCAAGCGTCCGGCCTTGCGTTCCAGCGTCGGCAGCAGTGAACGGGCCTGATCCAGATCCTCGTCATCCAGATGCAGCGTGGCCGTCAGTTGGCCTTCCAGCTGTTCGAGCACCTGACGGATTTCATCGTCGCCGGCACATTGAACGACCAGGGACGCCGCGCCAAAGGCTTCGGCTTGCAGCGCGTGATCGGCAAGAAAATCGGCGGCATCGGTGACGAAGACATGGGCCTGACCCTGGTTCGGACCTGTTCCTCTCTGACCGACCACAGCAAGGTGCGCGCGCGGGCTTTCGGCCAGTGCATTCACGCTGGACTCGTAGGCATTGAAGATGCCGGGCGTGAGCATGGTCTGGGCCGGACTGCGCTGGATGAGTTCGGCGGCGGCGCTGATGAAGGTATCCAGTGCCGGCCCCTTGAGGGCGATCACCAGGCCAGGATTGGTGCAGAACTGTCCTGCGCCCAGCGTAAGCGAGGCGACAAATCCTTCGGCCAGCGCTTGCGGGCGATTGCTCAGCGCAGCGGGAAACAGCAGCACCGGATTGATCGAACTCATTTCCGCATACACCGGAATCGGTTCGGGGCGAGCCTGAGCCGCTCTGATCAACGCGAGCCCCCCACTGCGCGAACCGGTGAACCCCACAGCCTTGATGCGTGGATCGCTGACCAGCGCAATGCCGACTTCACGCCCGGAACCGTACAGCAACGAGAACACACCCTCAGGCAGACCGCAGGCCTTGACGGCCCGGGCCACCGCGTGGCCGACCAGTTCGCTGGTGCCGGGGTGGGCGCCGTGGGCCTTGACGATCACTGGGCATCCAGCGGCCAGCGCCGAAGCGGTATCGCCGCCGGCGACGGAGAAAGCGAGGGGGAAATTGCTTGCGCCGAACACCGCCACCGGTCCCAGCGCAATCTGACGCTGACGCAGGTCCGAACGCGGCATTGGCTGACGCTGTGGTTGGGCGCTGTCGATGCGCACATCCAACCATTCGCCGGCCCGCACGGTACGGGCGAACAGCCGCAGTTGCTGGCAGGTGCGCCCGCGCTCGCCCAACAGGCGAGGGCGCGGCAGGCCGGTTTCGGCCATGGCGCGTTCGATCAACTCATCGCCGAGGGCTTCGATTTCGTTGGCGATGGTTTCGATAAATTCGGCGCGTGCTTCCAGCGTGGTTTCGCGATAGCCGTCGAACGCGGCCCAGGCCAGAGCGCAGGCTTGTTTGACGTGCTCGGCGGAGCCGCCGGCGTAAGCGGGTTCCAGAGGTGCATCAGTCGCCGGGTTGATGCCCTGAATGATCTCGCGATCACCCGAGATAGTTTGCTGACCGATCAGCAGTTTGCCCGTGAGAGACATGGCATGTTCCTGGAAAAGAAAGAAGGCCCGCCGCTAGCGATTGCGGCGGGCGAAAGCGAAGCGGTCGATCAGGCGAAGTTCTGTTCCGCCGACCAGTTTTCGTACCAGTGACGGAACAGTGCGTACTGGTTTTCCGCATAGCGACGCTGGGAGTCGCTCAGGGCATCGGTCTCGTTGAAATGCAGGGTGTATTCCTTGTCGCCGTTGAGCACCATCAGGTGTTTGTAATACAGCACCAGATCCGCGCCTTCGTCGAAGGACGACAGCACCGCCAGCGCCGACTCCAGTTCCCGGGCCTGGCGCCGGGCCTTGGCGTCACCCTTGGCCGCCTGCTTGCTCAGCGCCACCAGTTGCAGCACTTCACGGGGCAGGGCGTTGCCGATGCCGGTGATCGCACCGGTGGCGTTGCAGTTGACGAAGCCGTGCACCACTTGGGTATCGACACCGACCATCAGGGTTACGTCATCGTCCTTGGAGGTGATGTTTTCAGCGGCGTAGCGCAGGTCGGCGGCACCGCCGAATTCCTTGAAGCCGATCAGATTCGGGTACTCGCGACGCAGTTCGAAGAACAGATCGGCGCGGGTCGCGAAGCCGTAGTAAGGGCTGTTGTAGATCACTGCCGGCAAGTTCGGCGCGGCCTGCAGAATCGCGGAAAAGTGAGCCTTTTGCGCGGCGAGCGAAGCGCCGCGGGACAGTACCCGTGGAATCACCATCAAGCCTTGGGCGCCGACTTTGGCCGCATGGGCCGCGTGGGACACCGCTTCACGGGTGTTGATGGCGCCCGTACCGACGATGGTCGGAATACCGGCAGCTACCAGTCGCGCCACGCCTTCCTGGCGCTCGGCCTCGGTGAGCAGTGGCCAGTCACCCATCGAGCCGCAATACACCACGGCGCTCATGCCGGTATCGATCAGCTCGCGACCCTTGGCCACCAACGCGTCGAAGTCCGGTTTGCGTGCGGCGGTGCACGGGGTCATCAGGGCGGGCATGCAGCCGGTGAAGATGTTGTCGCTCATTATTGTTCTCCTTGGAACGGTCATTCAGATGGGTTTGGAAAAGCGGCGCAGCGGCTCATATGCCCCACGCGAATGGATCTTCTTCGTCGATCAGCAGCGTGCTGTCGGCGGTCATATAGGCGCGGCCGGTGATGAACGGGCGCACGCGATCACCTTCCCATTCGAAGCGACCTTCGAACTGGCTGCCAGTGATGCTGGCCTGTACCCAGCGCTCGCCGGGCGCAAGTTTTTCGTCGGCAGCCAGGCATGCGAGCTTGGCGCTGGTGCCGGTGCCGCACGGTGAGCGGTCGTAGGCTTTGCCGGGGCACATGACGAAGTTCCGGCTGTCGGCGTTGTCGTCATCGGCGAACAGTTCGATGTGGTCGATGATCGCGCCGTTCTCGCCATGGATGCCCTGGTCTTCGAGGGCCTTGAGCATTTTCCAGGTGAGGTCGGTCAGGGTTTCGACGTTGTTCATGGTCAGCGTCTGGCCGTGTTCGGAAACCAGGAAAAACCAGTTGCCGCCATAGGCGATATCGCCGAGGAAACGGCCGTATCCCGGCACCTCAACCGCCACTTTCTGGCGGAATCGATAAGCCGGCACATTGCCCAAAGTCACGGCGCCGTCCTGATGCAACGTCGCGGTGACCGGGCCGACCGGCGTGTCGATCTTGTGCACGCCCGGGGCGATGAGCCCCAGGTGTTGCAGCGATGCGACGAGGCCGATGGTGCCGTGGCCGCACATGCCCAGATAGCCGGCGTTGTTGAAGAAGATCACGCCGCAGGTGGCGTCCGGCGACACCGGCTCGCAATACAGCGCACCGACCAGCACATCGTTGCCACGCGGTTCCAGCAGGCAGGCGCGGCGCCAACGGTCGTGCTGATTGCGCAAGGCGTCGCGCTTTTCGGCCATGCTGTTGCCGTGCAGGTCGGGAAAGCCCTTCATTACCAGACGCGTGGGTTCGCCGCCGGTGTGCGAATCAATGACGTGTACTCGTTTCATGGACGTGTCCCTTCGATTGATTTCAATAAGCGCCGGCTGCGCGCGGGTTTGCAGGGGAGGCCGGGGAGGTCGAGGTGACTTCGCTTTCATCCTCTTCGGACTCCAGACGCAGCAGGTGCGCCGGTACGCCGGTGGCGGCGCCCCAGTAATAAATGCCGGTGGCGAAAGCGGCGACGACCAGTGTGTCGAAAGGGTGGGCGAGGATGCCCAGACCACCGAAGGTGCCGAGTTTCGACAGGACGATGGTCACGGCGTAGAACGCAATCAGCCAGGCGGATGAGCGGACTTGATGGGCGAGGCTCAGATGTTTGGTCGGCACGAAACGACCGCACAGCAGGTACACCACAAACATCGGGATCTGCAGGCCGAGCAGCCAGGACACGGTGTCCCAGCCGGACCAATAGACGATCAGCGCCGCGATGATGAACGACACCGGCCCCAGCACACCCATGCACTTGACCCGGAACGGGCGCGGCATGTCGGGCGCATTGCGACGCAATGCGGCGACGGTGACTGGCGCCACGGCGTAGCTCAACACCAGTGCGGCAGACACCACGTTGATCAGCGCTTCCCAGGACGGGAACGGCAGGGTCCAGAACACCGACAGGGCAAAGGTCAACCACAGCGCCGGGCGCGGAATGCCGGACTTCTCATCGATACGGGTGAAGACCTTGAAGAAGGTGCCGGTCTGCGCCCAGCCGTAGATCACCCGTGGCGTGGCGTTCATGTAAATGTTGCCGCAACCGCTGGGTGAGATTACCGCGTCCGCGACGACCAGATAGGCCAGCCAGCCCACGCCGAGCGCCAGGGCGATGTCGCGATACGGCAGGGCGAATTCCTTGGAAACCCCGGCCCAGCCATTGGCGAGCAATTCGGTAGGGATGCCGCCGAGGAAAGCCGTTTGCAGCAACACGTAAATCGCAGTGGAGAGCAGCACGGAAAGAATCAGCGCGATCGGGATGGTGCGCTGGGGATTTTTTACTTCGCTGGCCACCGAGATGATCGGGGTCAGGCCGAGGTAGGCAAAGATGACACCGCCGGCAGAAACGGCCATCTCGATGCCGGAGAGCCCGAAGGGGGCGAAGCCTTGAACCTGGAAGTTCTCCGGTTTGAAGAAGGTGAACAGCACGCCGATCACCAGCAGCGGCACGATGAACTTGAACACGCTGACCAGGTTGTTGGCTTTGGCGAAGGTCTTCACGCTGCGGTAGTTGAGCAGGAAGAACACGCAGAGCAGACCGAACTGCACCAGCCAGCCCAGCACCGTCGGATCACCGCTGCCGGTTTTGGTCAGGCCGGGAAACCACGCCGCTGCATATTGGCGAGAGGCAACTACCTCGATCGCCACCAGGCTGGAAAACGCGATCAGCGTAATGAAACCCATCAGGTAACCGAGCAGCGGCCCGTGGCTGTAAACCGGGTAGCGCACCACGCCGCCGGCCCTTGGCAATGCCGCGCCCAGTTCGCAGTAGACGATGCCCAGCAGCAACACGGCGAACCCGCCCAGCAGCCAGGAGAAAATCCCCGCCGGCCCGGCAATCGCCGACACGTGACTGGCCGCGAACAACCAGCCGGAACCGAAGATCGCCCCCAGCCCGATAAAGGTGAGGTCGATCAATGAAAGTTGTTTTTTGAACTTGCCTTGGCCTGACATGGCATCGCCTTCTTGTGAGTTATTGGATAGGCAGGTGTGAGTCACTGGAACGGCTAAACAGTGAACTCATCAGGCGTCGGGCGATTGATGTTTTGTGCAGCTCTGGATGACGAAATCGGCACAGTTGCGAAGAAAGACAGCGGCCCTCGACACGTCGCAAACGTTGCTGCAATCTGCACGCGAGCGCCTCAGGGCGGTCACGTTTTCAGGCCGATCCACTCACCGGGGAAGACCTTCACATGCAGAACGCGTTTGCGATCCTCTGTCAGGGCGATGAGCGCCATCGGCCGCATACCCTCGACGCACTGCTCGCCGGCGTGGCACCGCTGTTACCGATGCTTGACGTGATTCCGAACGCGGCGATCTTCATCAAGGATGTACAGGCGCGGTATGTCCTGGCCAATCGCACATTGGTGCAACGTTGTGGCCTGAAAGACCTGAAGCCGTTGCTCGGCAAAACCAGCGCGCAGGTTTTTCCGGCGCAATTGGGGCCGGGCTACACCGAGCAGGATCGCCGGGTGCTGGAAGAAGGGTGGGTACTGGAGGATCAGCTGGAATTGCACCTGTACGGCAGTCGCGAACCGGGCTGGTGCCTGACGCACAAGCGTCCGCTGTACAACCGCGACGGCGAGATCATCGGGCTCGCGGGGATTTCGGTGGACCTGCAATCGGCAAGCGAAACACATCCGGCGTTTCAGCGTCTGGCGGCGGTCGACGAACACATCCGAGCGCATTTCAACCGGCGTGTCACCTTGGGCGAATTGACCCGGATCGCCGGTATCTCGGTGGCGCAGCTGGAGCGCTACTGCAAACGGGTGTTCCACCTGACGCCGAGGCAGATGATCCAGAAAGTACGGCTGGAACATGCCCACCGTTTGTTGCACACCGAACTGCCAATCACCGAAGTGGCGCTGCAATGCGGCTACACCGATCACAGCGCCTTCACTCGTCAGTTCAAGGCCTCTACCGGGTTCACCCCGCGTCAGTATCGGCAGGCGACGGAACGTTGAGTCGCTTTCGGTTCGTCACGACTAGACTCAAAGGGACATGCCACCCATCTCATGACAGGCCTTGCGGCAGAGGAAATGCGATGAGCGCAAAGCGGCTGTGCCAATGCTCGTCATGGATCCTGCCGAGCCTGATGGCCGTCAGTCTGGTGCTGACCGTCGGCTGCTCCGGTCGGGCGGCCAAGAACCGATACCCGGCCTCCGTCGTCGGCGACAGTTGTTATGCCAAAGCGTTGCCCGCGGTGGGTGAGGGCGGGCTGGCCTGGGGTTCATCCTTGAACATCGCCCGGCAGAAATCCCTGAACAACTGCATCCGTTATGCCGGCCGCTCCGGTGGCACACCCGACACCTGCCAGGTGGTGCTGGCCAAGTGCAAGAACTGAGCGGCCGGCCTTCTCGTCACGTCAACAGATACACCGGAAAGCATTCGCACAGGTGCATCACCCGACGGCGGATGTTTTCCACTCGCGCGGCATTGCCCGGTTGCTCCAGCAGGTCGGCGATCAGGTTGGCCACTTCGGCGCATTCGGCTTCACCGAAACCACGAGTCGTCATTGCCGGGGTGCCGATGCGGATGCCGCTGGTGATCGCCGGTTTCTGCGGGTCATCGGGGATCGCGTTCTTGTTCAACGTGATGTGGGCGCTTTCCAGCAGGGCTTCGGCGTCCTTGCCGGTGATGTTCATTGCGCGCAGGTCGAGCAGAAACATATGGCAGTCGGTGCCACCGGACACCACACGCAATCCGCGTCGGGTCAGTACATCGGCCATGGTTCGGGCGTTGTTGATCACCCGTTGCTGGTAATGCTTGAACTCGTCGCCCAGGGCTTCGTTGAATGCCACGGCCTTGGCGGCGATCACGTGCATCAGCGGTCCGCCCTGGTAAACCGGGAAAATCGTCTTGTCGAGCAGGGCGGCGTATTCGGCCTTGGCCAGAATCAGTCCGCCACGCGGGCCGCGCAGGGTTTTGTGGGTGGTGGAGGTGATGAAGTCGGCGATGCCGACCGGCGACGGGTACACGCCGGCCGCGATCAGGCCGGCGTAGTGGGCCATGTCGACCATCAGATAAGCGCCGATCTCATCGCAGATCTTGCGAAAGCGCGGGAAGTCGATGACGCGAGAATACGCTGAAGCACCGGCAATGATCATCTTCGGCCGGTGTTCGCGGGCCAGGGCTTCCATTTCCTCGTAGTCGAGGGTTTCGCTGTCCTTTTCCAGCCCATAGGTGAACGCCTGGAAAAACTTCCCGGAGAAATTCACCGACGCGCCGTGGGTCAAGTGCCCGCCGTGGGCCAGGGACATGCCCAGAATCTTGTCGCCGGGCGCAAGCACCGCCAGGAACACCGCCTGATTGGCCTGTGAGCCGGAGTGCGGCTGGACGTTGACGTACTCGCAACCGAACAACTTGCGGGCACGCTCGATGGCCAGGTTTTCGATTTCGTCGACGACTTTGCAGCCGCCGTAATAGCGCCGGCCCGGATAGCCTTCGGCATATTTGTTGGTAAGCAGCGATCCTTGGGCCTGGAGCACTTCTTCGCTGACGTAGTTTTCCGAAGCAATCAGTTCCAGGTGGGTTTCCTGGCGGTTGCGTTCGCGGTCGATCAGGCGGGCAATGGCGGGGTCGAAATTTTGCAGGCTCATGCGGTGATTCCTTGTGCAAGTGTTTCGGTCAGCGTTGCCGGCACGTGCTGGGAGAACACGCGTGACGGGCTCGTGGCCGTATCGGATAGAAAAATGGAGGTGTCTTTCAAACCGCTGCCGGTGATCAGGATCACGGCGGTTTGCGCGGTGTCGGGGTGTTGTTCGGCGTACTTCAGCAGACCGGCGAAGGCGCTGGCCGCGCCGGCTTCGGGGAACACGCCGGTGCTGGCGGCGAGTCTCGACGCGGCGGCGACAATGCTTGCGTCACTGACGCACATGAATTCGCCATCGCTGGCGGTCACTGCGCGCATGGCCTTGAGCCTGTCGCGGGGCAGCGCCACGTTGATGCTGCTGGCCAGACTGGTGGGAGTTATGCGTTCGGTCTTCTGCATCGGCCGGTCACTGCGCCAGGCCCGGTACATGAAATTGCTGTGTTCGGCCTGCACGCCGATCAGGCGCGGAATACGCTCGATCCAGCCCAGTTGCAGCAGGTCAAAGAAACCCTTGTAGACCGAACCCAGAATGCAGCCATTGCCGACGGGCACGAACATCAGGTCCGGCACTTGCCATTGCAGTTGTTCGCAGATCTCGAAGGCGACGGTTTTCTTGCCTTCGCTCATGTATGAATTGATGCCGGTGGTGCGGTTGTACCAGCCGTGTCTTTCACAGGCGTTGAGGCATTGTTCGAAGGCTTCGTCGTATTGACCGTCGACCAGCACGATCTCGGCGCCGTAACCCTGCATTTGCGCACGCTTTTCACGAGGGGCGCTTCGGGGCAGGTAAATCACGTTGTGCAGACCCAGACTTGCGCTCATTCCGGCCAATGCCGAGGCCGCGTTGCCGGTGCTGGCCACGGCCACGGTGCGCGCACCGGACTGCAGGGCGTGAGCCACGGCCAGCGCGCTGGCGCGATCCTTCAGCGATCCGGTGGGCTGGCGCGATTCATCCTTGATCAAGACCTTGATCCGCGAGCCTTTGCCGAGCAGATCGGTCGGCGCGTACAACGGCGTATTGCCCACCAGTAACGGCGGAATGAACTGCAACGAGTTCAACGGCATCAGTCTTTCATAGCGCCACATGCCACGGGCCTGGTGGTGGGCCAGGCTGTCTCTGGGCCATTCGCGTCTGAGCGTCGGATAATCGTAAAGCGCGTCAAGGGCGCCATCGACCTTGCAATGAGGGCAGAAATAACTGACCTCGTGCGGCTGGTAGCTGCGGTCGCACACCAGGCACTGCAACACATACTCTCTATACGAGCTCTTCATGGACATCCCCTGGAAGTACGCTGTGCGGGTGCATTCCCTGCCGACGCCGGTCCGATACACCGGACCGGCGGGCGCTGCTGACAGACGGTGTTTCAGACCACCATGATGGCGTCGATGGCGACCAGGGTATTGCGTGCCAGGGCGCTGGCGCCGGCAGTGGTGCGGGCCGGATAAGGCGGGGTGAAGTATTCCTCCATGACTCGGTTGAGGGTCGGGAACTCGCTCAGGTCGGTGATGAACGCGGTCACCTTGACCACGTTCGCCAGACTGCCACCGGCGGCCTCTGCCATTTGCGCCAGATTGTCGAGGGTCTGGCGCAGCTGGCCTTCGAAATCCTTGGCCAACACTTCGTTGTTCAGCGCCGACACGGGGGTCTGGGCCGACAGGTAAATGGTCTGCCCGTGGCTGACCTTGATGCCCTGGGAATAGGTGCCCAGTGGCAGAGGGGCCTTGTCGGTGAAAATCACGTTTTCTTCGCCCAGGAAAGGCTTGGCGGCGGACTGGATTTGAGCGTTGGTTTGCATGGTGACGATCCTTGTTGGGTGGGTGGGGTGTTAATGCAAATCGGCAACCTGTTTCACGGCCAGACTGGCGAATGTCTCGTCGCGGCAACGGGCTGGAGAAAAGTGCTGGTAATTGAGTTGCAGCGCTGCCAGATCCGTCGGCATGGCGACACCCAGAGCAGCGTGGGCGCACAGCCGCGCAATGGCCGGCGCCGCCTGAATGCCGTAGCCACCGAGGGCGGCCAGCCAGATGAAGCTTTCCTCTTCCGGATCCTGGCCGAGCACCGGCGAGCGGTCGGCGACAAACGTGCGCAGGCCGGCCCATTTATTGATGATCGAGCGTGGGCGCAGGCGTGTGGTGTTCTGCAGGCGATCCATGGTGATCGCCAGATCCAGTTCTTCCGGCAAGGCATCGCAGGGCACCGAAGGGCTTTCGTCGCAGGGCGAAACGATCAGTCGTCCGGCCTCGGGCTTGATGAAAATGTCTTCGTCGACCGTGCCCAGGTACGGCGTGTGGTGCACGTCACACTGCGGATCGACCGCCAGCACGGTGCGCCGCAATGGCCGCACGCCGACTTGGGGCACGCCGCAGCGCTCAGCCAGTTCATCGGCCCAGGCGCCGGCCGCGTTGACCACGATGGCCGCTTCCAGTTGCTGGCCGTCACCGGTGTGCAAGGTCCAGTGCCCGGCGCGTCGTTCGCCGCGCAGCACTTCGGTCTCGCGTTTGATCATGCCGCCCCGGGCACGCAGGCCGGCGAGGTACGCGCCATGGATCCCGTGTACATCCAGGTCGAAGGCGCTGGGCTCGTAGATCCCGGCGCTCCAGGCGCCTTCGGCCAGGTAGGGCACCAGTTCCAGCACTTGCTTGTCATCGAGGAACTTTGCGCTTGGCACTTGCGCCAATACTGCATTGAATCGCGTCGCCAGTTTGTCCACCCGCGCCGCCTGGGCCACGATCAAGGCACCTCGAGGCGCCCATAGCGGGTGCTCGGCCAAACCTTCCGGCGGGTTTTCGAAGAAGTGACGGGAAGCGCAGGTCAGCGAGCGGATCTGCTGGTTGCCGTAGCTTTCCATCGAGATCGCGGCCGAACGGCCGGTGGTGTGATAGGCCAGTTGCTGTTCCTGTTCGAGCAGGCAGACGCTGCCGTGTGCGGCCAGCTCATAAGCGGCCGAGACACCGGCGATGCCGCCGCCCACCACAATGAAATCGTAACGTGCGGTCATGGACGGCTGCCCTCGGTGATGGCGGCGGCTTTGCTTTCCCGGGTCCAAGTGAGCACGAAATGGGCGACAAGGCCGAAGATCAAGCCCCAGAACGCAGCAGCCAGACCGAGGAAACTCATGCCCGAGGCGGTTACCAGGAAGGTGATCAGGGCGGCTTCGCGCTGTTTCTCGTCAGCCATGGCGCCGGTCAGGCCGGCGCTGATTGCACCGAACAGGGCGAGGCCGGCGAGGGAGGCAATCAGTTCTTTGGGCAGGGCCGAAAACACCGACGCCAGGGTCGCGCCAAAGGTGCCCATCAGGATGTAGAACACCCCGCAGGCGATCCCGGCGATGTAACGCTTGTCGCGGTCTTCATGGGCTTCGCGGCCGGTGCAGATTGCGGCGGTGATGGCCGCCAGGTTGAAACCGTGGGAAGCGAACGGCGCCATCAGTATCGAGCCGATTGCAGTGACTGAAATGATCGAGCGGGCCGGGGTGTTGTAGCCCGAGGTGCGCAACACCGCCATGCCTGGAACGTATTGGCCGGTCAGAGTCACCAGCGCCAGCGGCAGGCCGATGTTGATGATCGCGTGCCAGCTCCACTCAGGGGCGATGAACACCGGTTGGGCCACGGCGATGGTGATCGAGCCGCTGTTGAGGGTGCCGAACGAGGCGGCGACGGCGCAGCCGACAATCAGCACCGACAGAATGGCGTAGCGCGGCGAGACGCGCTTGAAGATCAGGTACGCCGCGATCATCGACAGTACCAGCTCCGGCTGCAGCTTGATCGAGGTGAACAGCTCGGCGCCGAAGCGGAAGAGAATACCCGCGAGCATCGCGGCGGCGATGGCTTTGGGCAGACGGCTCATCAGCTTGTCGAAGGCTCCGGACAAACCGACGATGGCGATAATCAGAGAGGCCACTACATACGCACCGATGGCCTGAGGCAGGGTGACGGTCGGCAGCATCGATACCAGCAACGCCGCACCAGGGGTCGACCATGCCGTGATCACCGGGATCCGCAGGCGCCAGCTCAGCAGCAGACCGGTGATCCCGCTGCCAATGGAAATGGCCCAGATCCACGATGACACCACGTCGTTGGGCAGGTGCGCTTCCTTGGCGGCCTGAAACACGATGATGAGCGGGCCGGCATAGGAAATGATCACGGCAATGAAGCCCGCAATGACGGCTGAGAGTGATAGGTCCTTTCTGATTGTGTCCATGATGTCTCGGCTTGGCGCGGCGGAGTCGCGCAGTGGTCGGGAAAATTGAGTCGATTGATTCGATTCGAGATGAGTGTATTTGAATGAATTGAGTTGATTCAATAGTCGACCGGGTTGTTACGAGATGTTTTTTTGTTGTCAGCCGTTGTTTTTCCGCAATAGGCTGATTAAGTAATTGATTAATAAGTGAATAAATTATTTCGAAAATATTTCTCCTTCTCTGCCTCTATCGATTCAATCGTGGTGTCAATCGACTCAATTTATCGATTGTGTTGATTTATTAGTTGCCTAACCTCCGTGTGATATGCTCGGATATTCATCATTTCTACGATGGGCAGTGATCATCCATGTGGGTTCCCCAGCTAAGCGAGTTCAGCCAGCCGATGTATTTGTCGATTGCCGATGCGTTGGCGCGCGATATCAGTAACGGCGTGTTGAACGAAGGCGATCGCCTGCCGACCCTGCGGGAGCTGGCCACCACCCTGAATGTCACGCCGGGCACCATCAGCCGGGCTTACAGCGAAGCCCATCGGCGCCGCCTGGTGCAGGGGGAAGTCGGGCGGGGGACATATGTGCTGAGCCAGAGCCAGCTGGAGCTGCCGGCGAGCAACAGCGCCGCACCGCTGAATCTGGGGCAGTCGGAGCTGCTCGATCTGTCGATCATCAAGCCCTACAGCGAGACCCTTGAGTACTGGCTGCGCGGGGCGTTGGTCGGTATGGCCAAAAGCACGGACTTCGCCCGGGCCCTTGATTACGCGCCGGACGGCGGTCACCCCGCCCATCGCGAAGCGGGGGCGCAGTGGTTGCGCCATTCGTTACCCGATGCGCAATGGCAGCAAGTGGTGATCACCGCTGGCGCCCAGCATGGCCTGATGGTCGCGATGAGTGCGCTGACCAATGCAGGCGACCTGGTGCTCTGCGAAGAGCTCTGTTACCCCGGCATCATTTCCCTGGCCCATGGCCTCGAACGCCGTCTGCGTGGTGTGGCCATGGACGACGAAGGGATCATTCCTGAAGCGTTGCGCGAGCTGTGTCTGCGGGAAAAACCGGCGATGCTGGTGTGCGTGGCGACCTGTCAGAACCCGACGGCGTCGATCATGTCGCAAAAGCGCCGGGCGCAGATTGCGGCGCTGGCCGAAGAGTTCGATTTCATCATCCTCGACGATGACATCTATGGTTTTCTGGCCACTGATCCGTCGATCAAGCCCCTTTCGGCATTCGCGCCGGATCGTTCGGTTTACCTGACCAGCCTCTCCAAATCGGTCATGCCGGCCTTGCGCGTTGGTTATCTCTACAGCCCGCCGAAATTGCTGTCGCGCCTGACCTCGATGGTGCGCAGCAGCGTGTGGATGCCGTCGCCGCTGACCGCGCAACTGGCCAGCAATGTGATCATCGAAGGCCTGGACAAGAAACTGATCCGCATCCAGCGCAACGAGGCCGCCGGCCGCCAGGCAATCGCGCAGGAAATCTTCGCCGGCTTCGAACTCAAGACCCAGCCGTACTCGTACCACGTCTGGCTGACGCTGCCCGAGCCATGGACCGCCGACGAATTCACCATGCTCGCCCGGGCCAACGGTGTACTGGTGCTCAGCGGCACGCAGTTCCAGGCGGAGCGCTCGGGGATCACCCGTTGCGTGCGGCTGGTGCTGATGTCGCCGACCAGCCAGGATGAATTGCGCTTTGCCCTGACCAAACTGGCGAGCCTGATCGATTCGGACCCGCGGCGGTATTACTGAGCCCTCGCGGGCAAAGCCCCAAATCCCCATGTGCTCCATTCGTCCCTTCATACGTCGCAGTTCTCACTGCCCGTTTCCGTATGTCTGGAGTGCTCTCGATGCCCGCGTTCAAAACCCTATCCACTGCCTTGCTGGGGCTGGCCCTGGCCTGTCCGGCCCTGGCTGAAAGCCAGCGCCTGGAGTTGGGGCAGGTGCTGATCGGCGCCGACGACCGGAGTGGGCAAGATGCGTCGGTTGAAGAAGCTCAAGCGCGACTTGCACAGGTGCCGGGAGGCATCAACGTCGTCGATATGCGCCGCCCGTTGCAGGGCCGGGTCGCGAGCAATCAGGACGTGTTGGCCTATCAACCGGGTGTTTATGCCCAGTCGGCGGGTAACGAAGGGGTGAAAATCTCGATTCGCGGCTCGGGCATCAACCGCGCCCCCGGTGCCCACGCCTCGGGGCTGTTCACGATGCTCGACGGTCTGCCGCTGACCGGCCCCGGCGGTACGCCTTATGAATTGCTGGAACCGCTGTGGCTCGACCATGTGGAAGTGCTGCGTGGTGCCAACGGTTTTGATCGCGGTGCGCTGGCCCTTGGCGGCGCCGTCGATTACGTCAGCCACACCGGCTACGACGCTCCACTGCTGAATGTGCGTTACGTCATGGGCAGCCACGGTTATGCCCAGCGTCAAGTCAGCTCGGGCCAGGCGCTGGGTGATTTCGATTACTACCTGTCGATGACCGACGCGCACTCAGACGGCTATCAGGATCACACCGCCAGCAAGAGTCAGGGTGTGATTGCCAACTTCGGTTATCGCTTCAATCCTGATCTGGAAACCCGCTTCTACATCCGTCACCGCGAGACCGACAACGACCTCGCCGGGCGAGTGACCAAACAGTCCATCGAGCACGATCCGCGGGCGGCCAACCCGGCCTACGTGACGCGCAATGACAGCCGTGATCAGCCCGGTAGCACCTTCATCGGCAACAAGACCACGTACTACATCGACGACGATTCGAGCATCCAGACCGGTCTGGTTTATCACGATTACCCGATGGACCTGCGTGAGGGCCCGAACCGTCTGAAAGTGGCGTACACCGATGTCAGCGGCACCTTCGACTACAAGCGCCGCGACACTCTCTGGGGGCTCGAAAGCCACAGCACGGTTGGCCTGCGCGTAACCAAACACCTGCCTAACGATGGCGCCAGCGAACTCGTGCGGATTCCCAGCGGCAATACCGCCGGCTATGCGCCGGGCACGCACATGCGCAACTTCACTTATCAGGGGGCGGACTCTGTCCTGCACGTGGGCAACGACCTGGAAATCGCCGACGACCTGTGGCTGACCACCGGCCTCGCCGCGATCTACACCCGCCGCGAAAGTGCCGTGACTTACCCTGAAGGCGGGGGCAAGACCAGCCTCGGCGACTGGGACTACGCGCCCCGTCTGGGCCTGCGCTATCAGGTGACGCCGGACCTGCAACTGTTCGGCAACCTCAGCCGCTCGGTCGAAGCGCCGCATCCGTGGTCGCTGATCTACAGCTCCAACGTACGATTCCCGGCCGGCAGCGGTGCCGCCACCGGCACCCAGCGCGATCCGGTCAAGCTGCAAAACCAGACCGCGACCACCCTGGAACTCGGTGGTCGTGGCAACAGCGCACTCGGCGAATGGAGCCTGGTCTGGTACTACGCTCAGGTGCGCCACGAACTGCTTTCGGTGTTGCCGGATGCCAACGCCACCACGCCTTACGAGCTCAACGCCAGCCCGACCGTACACCAAGGCGTGGAAGCCAGCCTGCTCAGCAACCTGTGGTCAGCGAACGATGGCGGCAAGTTGAGCCTGCGCCAGGCGTACACCTTCAGCGACTTCCATTACCGCGACGACGACCGCTTCGGCGACAACCACCTGCCGGGCTTGCCGATGCATTACTACCAGGGCGAATTGCGTTACGACTTCCCGCAAGGCTTCTTCGCGGCAGTCAATACGCAACTGGTGTCGAAAGTCGCGGTGGATTACGCCAACAGCTACTACGCCGATCCTTACGCCACCTTTGGCGCCACGCTGGGCTACAACGCACCGAAAGGCGACTGGCAGACCTGGCTGGACATGCGCAACCTGACCGACAAACACTACGCCGCTACAGTTACGCCGGGCTATGACGATAAAGGGTTGGACGCGGCACGCTCGACGCCGGGCGAGGGCATGGCGATGTATGTCGGGGTGTCGTGGAGTTTGCGTTGAGGTGTTAATGCTACATTCAGATCACGATTGAAAAAAAACAGCGAATTAAGGCAGCGTTTGTGAGTTTTTAATATATTCGTGGTGGATGCTCTTGTTGGCTTTGATGTAAGCAAGGTCTCTCATGTGTTGTATATTTTGAGCTGTAAACGGTGGGGCTGTTGTGCAGGGACTATGGTGATGTTTGCCTGGCTTGAATGATGTTGGTGTTTGATAGTTATATACCTGCAGGATTTTTGATCGGGTTGTGTTGCGACTGTCTGTGCGGTTGATTTTTTCTATAAGGTTTCAAGCTGTTATGGGTTTGTGATCTGAGTTATAGGGGGGTGGATGTGAATATGGATATCAGATTTGTCGGATATAAATCTCTAAAAGGTTTTGAACTTAAGGAAGAGTTTGAGATAACTGCGCCTGTGTCGGTCGTGATTGGGAAAAATGGATGTGGAAAAACCAGGCTTTTGGAAAGCATAAAGAGCGGGAAGGTGGAAGTTATCTCCGAGTGTGAGATATCCAGAGACGAGATTTTTTTCGTTTCTCATGCGGAATTGATTCCTAAACTTGAGGCTCGCTACGTTCTGTCGGACGCATTGGCTCGAAAAAGATCACTTCTTGAGGTTTTTAGATCAAGTAAGCTGGAATTTGATCAGGAATATGATAGCTATCGTCGTGAAAAGTTGCGGTTGGGTTATGAACCTAACGAGATAAAGTTCAAGGATGCGCATCGCATCATTCGTAATATTGCTGAAAAACTTTCCAAGAGGCCGAGTCAGCTGAGTGATGATGAAATTGCAAGTCATTATGATGGCTATGAAACACAGTTGTTTGGTTCGAAAAATATTACCGCTATATTTACTCGGTATATTAAGAGGTTGCATGATAATGAGTATGCAATGTGGCTTTCGGATGTAAGAGGCAAGGAGGCTTATTATGTGGTTGATGATGAGTTTGAAAATGTATACGGGCGTCAGCCTTGGGTTGTACTTAATGAAATATTAGACAAGACGTTCAACGGAAAAATAAAAGTTGGAGTTCCAGGGGCGTCCGAAGCCGGGGATGAATATGTCGCGTGTTTTTATGAAAGAGAATCTGGTGCGCTAATCAAGGAGAGTGATCTTTCTTCTGGGGAGCAGACTCTGCTCTGGCTTGCCTTGGTGACATTCGCTACGCAGTTCTCAGCCACTAGCTCTGATGCTGTGCCAAAAATTTTGTTGATGGACGAACCGGATGCTTTTTTACATCCTTCTATGGTCGTTCAACTAATCAGCTTTCTGGATTCGTTCAGTCGTGAGTTTTCCGCGAAAATATTAATAACCACGCATTCTCCTACCACAGTCGCACTTTCCCCTGAGAACTCTTTATATGCTCTTTCTGATGGTGTTGTTGCCGCTGTTGATAAGGATTTGGCAATTTCGACTTTGCTTGAAGGTGTAACGCAGATATCCGTGAATCCTTTCAATAGGCGGCTGGTGCTGGTTGAGAGTTTTTATGATGCTGAAGTTTATCAGTCCGTCTATCGTGCAATTCCTCATAGCTCTAATTTTTTAGATGCGAGAATCGCTCTGACATTCGTCAGTTCAGGTCCAAAGATGCCCCCGCAGCAGGTTTCTGACAAACTTAATCAGGTTTTCGGAAAGGCGATTCAAAAAGACAAGATTGAAGAATTTTTGAATCTGGTAAATGGTATGGGTAACTGCCAACAAGTTAAAGGGATGGTGGAGGCATTATCTTCCGAGGGGGATAGAACAGTTCGGGGGCTTATTGATTGGGACGGAAAGAACACTGCTGGAAAGAATGTGGTGGTCTTGGGTGAGGGGAGCGCCTATTCTCTGGAAAATGTCGCTTTGGATCCGGTTTGTATAATGTTGCTGTTGCATCTTGAGTGTAAAAATAAATACCCGATTTCTGAGTACTGCGGTGCGGATGTCGGGTGGGGCGAATGGTTGCGCACTCCTGAGCTTCTGCAAGAATCCATGAACTGGTTTATTTGTAAATTGTTTGAAAGGGCGAGCGCAAACGATGTTGAGGTTGAGTATGTCTCAGGTATTAGCCTGAAGAGTGATAAAGAATATTTGCAGATGAGAGGGCATGATCTGGCAGCGTTGGTGATTTCGGAGTTTGATGATTTACGCGGCCTGATAAAAAACAAGGTGGAGAGGCTGATGGGCTTGATTGTCAATAAGTCCATGCTGACACTGAGTGAGGGGAAATTTATTCCTAAATTCTTTTGCGATGCATTTAGAAAACTTCAAGTCCAAATCGAGAGTGACGCTTTGGACTGATGCTCTTGGCGTGGCGCTGGTCCGGATTCGGTCGTGCCGTATGTTTGCCGGTACGATTTCATGAAACCGTTCGATCACCGGACACCCGAACCTTCGTCCAATTGCCCGATCTTGCTCCCCGGCGTACTGTGACCGGTGATGGCGTAAACCGCGACCATCACCATAACGACAAGATCGAGTGCCTTGCCCATGGACAGCCGCCTGCTGAGCGACCGCAGCAGCGTGTTTCGCCACGCTGACCCGTATGCCGTCTCCGACTATGTGAACCAGCACGTCGGCCAGCATTTCATCGGCCTGTCCAAAACCACCCACCCACAAGCCAGCCTCAACCACCGAAAACTCGCCGACCTCGATCTGTGCCGCATCAGCTATGGCGGCAGCGTTCGCGTCACTTCAGTTGCGCTGGAAACGGTCTATCACCTGCAAGTTCTGCTGCAAGGCAACTGCCTGTGGCGCGGGCCCAAGCGTGAACATCATCTGGTGCCGGGCGAATTGCTGCTGATCAACCCGGACGATCCGGTCGACCTGACCTATTCCGACGATTGCGAGAAATTCATCCTCAAGGTGCCGGTCAGCGTGCTTGAATCGGTGTGCGACGAGCAGCGTTGGCTGCATCCTTCAGACGGCATTCGTTTTCTGCGCAATCACTATCAGCTTCAGGAACTGGAAGGCTTCACCAGTCTGCTCGGCATGATCTGCCAGGAAGCCGAAGCCAGCGACCCGTTGCTGCGGGTTCAAGAACATTACGCGCAGATCGTCGGCAGCAAACTGATCTCGCTGATGGACACCAACGTCAGCCGTGAATGCCTGAGTTCGCCGAGCGTCAGTTTCGAGCGGATCCTCGATTACATCGAGCGCAACCTGAAACAGGATCTGCCCGCCGAACACCTGGCGACCCAGGCGAACATGAGCCTGCGTTCGCTGTACGCCTTGTTCGAACGCCAAGTCGGCGTGACCCCGATGCAATACATTCGCCAGCGCAAGCTCGAACGCATCCATGCCTGCCTCAGCGACCCGAGCTGCCCGGTGCGCAACCTCACCGAACTGGCGCTGGACTACGGCTTCCTGCACCTCGGGCGTTTCTCCGAAAGCTATCGTCAGCAGTTCGGCGAACTGCCGTCCGTGACCTTCAAACGCCGCCACTGAATTCCCGCCCCGAAACAACCTGAAGCACCTGCCGCGCCATCCTGCACAAATCGGATAGCGCTCTGCAGGATTCGGATATTGCCTCCCGCGTTGCCTCCCTAATCTGACCTGGCCTGAACAATAACAATGGAGGCCCCGGCCATGTCCCTGGGAATCGACTACCTCAATGCCATGCTTGAAGAGGACCCCGAGAAGGGTGCCTACCGCTGCAAGCGGGAGATGTTCACCGATCCACGGCTGTTCGAACTGGAGATGGCGCACATCTTCGAAGGCAACTGGATCTACCTCGCCCATGAAAGCCAGATCCCCAACGTCAATGACTTTCTGACCACCACCATGGGCCGCCAACCCGTGTTCATCGCCCGCAACAAGGCCGGTGAGCTCAACGCCTTTCTCAATGCGTGCAGCCATCGCGGCGCCATGCTGTGCCGGCACAAGTCCGGCAACCGTTCCAGCTACACCTGCCCGTTCCACGGCTGGACGTTCAACAACAGCGGCAAACTGCTCAAGGTCAAGGACCCAAGCGAAGCCGGCTACCCCGAAGGCTTCAACTGCGAAGGCTCCCACGACCTGACCAAAGTCGCGCGTTTCGAATCCTATCGCGGCTTCCTGTTCGGCAGCCTGAATGCTGACGTGAAGTCCCTCGCCGAGCATCTGGGCGAGTCGGCCAAGATCATCGACATGATCGTCGATCAGTCCCCCGAAGGGCTGGAAGTCCTGCGCGGTTCCAGCTCTTACATCTACGAAGGCAACTGGAAACTCACGGCCGAAAATGGCGCCGACGGCTATCACGTCAGTTCCGTGCACTGGAACTACGCCGCTACCCAAAACCAGCGTCAGCAGCGCGACGCCGGCGAAGAAATCAAGACCATGAGCGCCGGCAGTTGGGCGAAGAAGGGCGGCGGTTTCTACTCCTTCGACCATGGCCACTTGCTGCTCTGGACCCGTTGGGCCAACCCGGAGGACCGTCCGGCCTACGAGCGCCGCGATGAACTGGCCCGGGACTTCGGCCAGGCCCGCGCCGACTGGATGATTGAGAACTCGCGCAACCTGTGCCTGTACCCCAACGTGTACCTGATGGATCAGTTCAGCTCGCAGATCCGCATCGCTCGGCCGATCTCCGTCGACAAGACCGAGATCACCATCTACTGCATTGCCCCCAAAGGCGAGAGCAGCGATGCCCGTGCCAAGCGTATTCGCCAATACGAAGACTTCTTCAACGTCAGCGGCATGGCCACCCCGGATGATCTGGAAGAGTTCCGCTCGTGCCAGACCGGCTACGGTGCCGGGCGCGGCTGGAACGACATGTCCCGTGGCGCGACCCATTGGGTCGAAGGCCCGGACGCAGCGGCCGAGGAAATCGACCTTAAACCCTTGTTGTCCGGCATGCGCACCGAAGACGAAGGCCTGTTCGTGCTGCAACACAAGTACTGGCAGGAAACCATGCTCAAGGCTGCTTCGACCGAGCCGAATCTGATCCCTGTGGAGGCTGTGTGATGAGCAACCTCTATGACACCGTGCGCGATTTCCTCTACCGCGAAGCGCGCTACCTCGACGACGGCCAGTGGGATCAGTGGCTGGAGCTCTACGCCGCCGATGCCAGTTTCTGGATGCCGGCCTGGGACGACCACGACACCCTGACCGAAGACCCGCAAAGCGAAATCTCGCTGATCTGGTACGGCAACCGTGGCGGCCTCGAAGACCGGGTGTTCCGGATCAAGACCGAGCGCTCCAGCGCGACCATCCCCGACACCCGCACCTCGCACAACCTGAGCAACATCGAGATCGTCGAGCAGGGCGAAGGCCAATGCCGGGTGCGCTTCAACTGGCACACCCTGAGCTTTCGCTATCAGGTCACCGACAGTTACTTCGGCACCAGCTTCTACACCCTCGACCTGCGCGGCGAACAGCCGTTGATCAAGGCCAAGAAAGTCGTGCTGAAGAACGATTACGTCCGTCAGGTCATCGACATCTACCACATCTGATCGAGACGGCGGCGAGCCGGGCTCGACGCTGTGAGCGAGGTGCACCATGAGTTTCCAGATCGCACTGAATTTCGAAGACGGGGTCACCCGTTTCATCGAGGCCACCGGCCACGAAACCGTTGCCGACGCGGCCTACCGCCAGGGCATCAACATCCCGCTGGACTGCCGCGACGGCGCCTGCGGCACCTGCAAGTGTTTCGCCGAGGCCGGGCGTTACGCCATGGGCGACAACTTCATCGAAGACGCCTTGAGTGAAGACGAGCTGGCCCAGGGTTACGTTCTGACTTGCCAGATGCGCGCCGAAAGCGATTGCGTGGTGCGGGTGCCGGTCGGCTCGCAGGTGTGCAAGACCGAGCAGGCAAGTTTTCAGGCGTCGATCAGCGATGTTCGTCAGCTCTCCGAGAGCACCATCGCGTTGTCAATCAAGGGCGACTCCCTGAGCAAACTGGCGTTCCTGCCAGGGCAATACGTCAACCTGCAAGTGCCGGGCAGCGGGCAATCCCGCGCCTATTCCTTCAGCTCGTTGCAGAAGAACGGCGAGGTCAGTTTCCTGATCCGCAATGTCCCCGGCGGCTTGATGAGCAGCTTCCTCACCGGGCTGGCCAAGGCCGGCGACAGCCTGAATCTGGCCGGGCCGCTGGGCAGTTTCTACCTGCGCGAGATCAAGCGTCCGCTGCTGTTGTTGGCCGGTGGCACCGGGCTGGCGCCGTTCACGGCGATGCTGGAAAAAATCGCCGAGCAGGGCAGCGAGCATCCGGTTCACTTGATCTACGGCGTGACCAACGATTTCGATCTGGTGGAACTCGACCGTCTCGAAGCCTTCGCCGCCCGCATCCCGAATTTCAGCTTCGGCGCCTGCGTGGCCAATCCGCAGAGCCAGCACCCGCTCAAGGGCTACGTCACCCAGCACATCGAACCGCGTCACCTCAACGAAGGCGATGTCGACGTGTACCTGTGCGGCCCGCCGCCGATGGTCGAGGCCGTCAGCCAGTACATCCGCGAACAGGGCATCACGCCGGCGAATTTTTACTACGAAAAGTTCGCGGCGGCCTGAGTCTTTTTTCTGAATGTCGAGGTTGTCATGAACAACAGATTCGCCAACAAGGTCGCGCTGGTTACCGGCGCGGCGCAGGGCATCGGTCGCCGGGTGTGCGAGCGCTTGCTGGAAGAAGGCTCACAAGTCATCGCCGTCGACCGCTCCGGACTGGTTCACGAACTGCAAGGCGAGGGCGTGCTGTCGCTGACCGCCGACCTTGAGCAGTACGCCGATTGTGCGCGGGTGATGGCCGCCGCCATCGATGCTTTCGGGCGTCTGGATGTGCTGGTCAACAACGTCGGCGGCACCATTTGGGCCAAGCCCTTCGAGCATTACGAAGTCGAGCAGATCGAGGCCGAGGTGCGCCGCTCGTTGTTCCCGACGCTGTGGTGCTGCCACGCCGCGCTGCCGTACATGCTCAAGCAGGGACGCGGGGCGATCGTCAATGTGTCATCGATTGCGACCCGCAGTCTGAACCGCGTTCCCTACGGCGCAGCCAAGGGCGGCATCAACGCATTGACGGCTTGCCTGGCCTTTGAAAACGCTGAGCGCGGAATTCGGGTCAACGCCACCGCGCCCGGGGGGACCGAAGCGCCACCCCGACGCATTCCGCGAAACGCTGGCGAACAGTCCGCGCAGGAGCAAGCCTGGTATCAGGAAATCGTCGCGCAAACCCTCGATAGCAGCCTGATGAAACGCTACGGAACCCTCGACGAACAGGTCGGCGCGATCCTGTTTCTGGCCTCGGATGACGCTTCCTACATTACCGGCGTGACCTTGCCGGTCGGTGGCGGCGATCTCGGCTGATCACGTTTGAATGGACACTGAAATGAACCGGATCCTGATTGAAAACCTGTCGACGATCATCGTCGACCTGCCGACCATCCGTCCGCACAAACTGGCCATGCACACGATGCAGAACCAGACGCTGGTGATCCTGCGCCTGCGCTGCAGCGACGGTATCGAAGGCATCGGCGAAGCCACCACCATCGGCGGCCTGGCCTACGGCTACGAAAGCCCGGAAAGCATCAAGGCCAACATCGACGCGCACCTGGCGCCGGCGCTGATCGGTATGGACGCGAGCAACATCAACGCCGCCATGCAGAAGCTCGACAAGATCGCCAAGGGCAACACCTTCGCCAAGTCCGGCATCGAGAGCGCATTGCTCGATGCTCAAGGTAAACGCCTCGGCCTGCCGGTGAGCGAACTGCTCGGCGGTCGGGTTCGCGACAGCCTCGAAGTGGCCTGGACCCTGGCCAGCGGCGACACCGCCCGCGACATTGCCGAGGCCGAACAAATGCTTGAAGCGCGGCGGCACCGGATCTTCAAATTGAAGATCGGAGCCAACCCGCTGGAGCAGGATCTCAAACATGTGGTGGCGATCAAGAAAGCCCTGGGCGAGCGCGCCAGTGTGCGGGTCGATGTCAACCAGTACTGGGACGAATCCCAGGCGATTCGCGGCTGCCAGGTGCTCGGTGATAACGGTATCGACCTGATCGAACAACCGATCTCGCGGGTCAATCGTTCCGGGCAGGTTCGCCTGAACCAGCGCAGCCCGGCGCCGATCATGGCCGACGAATCCATTGAAAGCGTCGAGGACGCCTTCAGCCTCGCTGCCGACGGCGCCGCCAGCGTGTTCGCCCTGAAGATCGCCAAGAACGGCGGCCCGCGCGCCGTGTTGCGCACCGCGCAAATCGCCGAAGCCGCCGGCATCGCCCTGTACGGCGGCACCATGCTCGAAGGCTCCATAGGCACCCTGGCCTCGGCCCATGCGTTCCTCACGCTCAAGCAGCTGACCTGGGACACCGAGCTGTTCGGCCCGTTGCTGCTGACCGAAGACATCGTCACCGAGCGCCCGCAGTACCGCGACTTTCACTTGCACATTCCACGCACCCCAGGCCTGGGCCTGACGCTGGATGAAGAACGCCTGGCGCGTTTTCGCCGGCACTGATTCCCCAAGGAGAACGCCATGCTGTTCCACGTAAAAATGACCGTGAAATTGCCCGCCGATATGGCTCCGGCCGTTGCCACAAAGCTCAAGGCCGACGAGAAGGAACTCGCCCAGCGCCTGCAACGCGAAGGCCAGTGGCGTCACCTCTGGCGCATCGCCGGGCACTACGCCAATTACAGCGTGTTCGACGTGCCCAGCGTTGAAGCGCTGCACGACACCCTGATGCTGTTGCCGCTGTTTCCCTACATGGAGATCGAGATCGACGGCCTCTGCCGCCATCCCTCGTCGATCCACGCCGACGACCGCTGAGCCTGGACTCAACCCCACAACAACAAGATGAGGTGAATACCATGACCGTGAAGATTGCCCACACTGCCGAACTGCAAAATTTCTTCGAAGAAGCCGCCGGTTTTACCAACGATGGCGGCAGCTCGCGGCTGAAAACCATCGTCCAGCGGGTGTTGCAGGACACCGCCCGGATCATCGAAGACCTGGAAATCAGCGAAGACGAATTCTGGAAAGCCGTCGATTACCTCAACCGTCTGGGCGGACGTTCCGAAGCCGGACTGCTGGTCGCCGGCCTCGGCCTCGAACATTTCCTCGACCTGTTGCAGGACGCCAAGGATGCGCAGATCGGCTTGACCGGCGGCACACCGCGCACCATCGAAGGCCCGTTGTACGTGGCCGGCGCGCCACTGTACGAAGGTGAATGCCGGATGGACGACGGCAGCGAAGAAGGCGTCGCCACAGTGATGTTCCTCGAAGGCCAGGTGTTCGACCCGCAAGGTCAGCCGTTAGCGGGTGCCACGGTCGACCTGTGGCACGCCAACACTAAGGGCACTTATTCGTTCTTCGACCAGAGCCAGTCTGATTACAACCTGCGCCGCCGGATCATCACCGACGCCCAAGGCCGCTATCGCGCCCGCAGCATCGTGCCTTCCGGTTATGGCTGCGATCCCCAGGGCCCGACCCAGGAATGCCTGAACCTGCTCGGCCGCCACGGCCAGCGACCGGCTCATATTCACTTCTTCATTTCTGCGCCCGGGCATCGGCATCTGACGACGCAGATCAATTTGTCGGGGGACAAATACCTGTGGGATGACTTTGCCTATGCGACTCGTGAAGGGTTGGTCGGGGAGGTCGAGTTTTTGGAGGATGCGGCAGGGCGTCGTGCCGAATTGAAGTTCGACTTTCAGTTGCAACAGGCGCCGGATGCGGCGGCCGAACAGCGCAGTCAACGGCCACGGGCGTTGCAGGAATACTGATTCGGGAGGTCTGAGCGGATTGGTCGAACTGCGCAAGAAGTTGCGCAGTTGTCCGTAATAAAACCCTACTAAAAACCGCTACAGGCCTTGCCGATCAAGGCCTCCAGCCAAGTGCGCAAGAAGTTGCACAGTACTGCGCAACTTCTTGCGCACTTTTTCGCTGTTTCCTACAGCAAAAATCGAAAAAACCCCACGCGAGTTTCGTAACCCCTTGATGGGTAATGGCCATGTGATAGCTGGCACGACTTTTGATAACTCTTTCGCCACCTGGACAGGCAATCACGCCGTCCGGTCCTGTCTTTTGAGCAAGGAGCACACCCCATGGCAACACCAGCGTACATGTCGGTTACCGGCGAAAAACAAGGCCTGATCACTGCCGGCGCCTTCACCGCCGACTCCGTTGGCAACACCTACCAGGAAGGCCACGAAGACCAGGTTATGGTTCAGGCTTTCACCCACGACGTGATCATCCCGCGTGACCCGCAATCCGGTCAGCCAACCGGTCAGCGCGTTCACAAGCCAGTTGTGATCACCAAGGTCTACGACAAGGCTTCGCCTCTGCTGCAAGCGGCTCTGACCTCCGGCGAGCGCATGAGCGAAATCGTTATCCAGTGGTACCGCACTTCGGCTCAAGGTACCCAAGAGCACTACTACACCACCAAACTGGAAGACGCGATCATCGTCGCCATCAACAACAAAATGCACAACTGCCAGGATCCAGGCAACGCGCACTTCACCCACCTGGAAGAAGTGCAGTTCACCTACCGCAAAATCACCTGGACCCACGAAGTATCCGGTACTTCGGGTTCCGATGACTGGCGTGCTCCAGTCGTTTAATTACGGCTGATCGTTTCAAGCATCGGCCAGCTCTGCTGGTCGATGTTGTTTACGCCCTCCAGAATTTCGCGTGCGTTGATCCGCTTGGCGGTCATCGACGAACGCCGCTGTACAGCACGAGGAACAAGGGATGTTCGCGCCGGCCAATGAAACTCACTTTGCCCTGACCGTCGAAGGTCTTTCCAACGACTTTCAGGTGTTCACCCTCACCGGTCGGGAAGCCATCAGCCAGCCTTTTGTGTTCGAGGTGGAGCTGGTCAGTGAGCAGCCGTCGCTGGACCTCGAAACCCTGCTGCACAAACCGGCCTTTTTGCAGCTGTCACCCGACGGCAGCGGCATCCACGGCCTGATCTACCGCGCCGCGCAAGGCGATTCCGGCAAGCGCCTGACGCGCTACTCCGTGACCCTGCGACCGCAACTGGCGTACCTGGCGCACCGGATCAACCAGCGGATCTTCCAGAACCTCAGCGTGCCGAAAATCATCGGCAAGGTCCTCGAAGAACACGGCATCCAGGGCAACGCCTACGCCTTCCAGACCGGTTCGATCTACCCCGATCGTATTTACTGCGTGCAGTACGACGAATCGGACCTGCATTTCATCCAGCGCCTGTGCGAAGAAGAAGGCATTCACTACCACTTCCAGCACACCGCCAGCGGCCACAAACTGGTGTTCGGCGATGACCAGACGGTGTTCCACAAACTGGCGCCGGTGGCCTATCAGCAGGACTCCGGCATGGTCGCCAGCGACCCGGTAATCAAGCGCTTCGACCTGCGCCTGGAAACCCGCACCAGCCGCACCACCCGCCGCGACTACGACTTCGAAAAACCGCGGATCACCCTCGAAAGCGAAAACCGTGGCGACGCCCTGCCCGACCTCGAGGACTACGACTACCCGGGCCGTTTCGTCGACCGCGAGCGCGGCAAGCACCTGGCCAAACGCGCCCTCGAACGCCATCGCAGCGACTTCCAGCTCGCCGAAGGCAAGAGCGACCAGCCATTGCTGGTCAGCGGCCATTTCCTCGCGCTGAAAGAACACCCGAAGGCCAAATGGAATGACCTGTGGCTGCTCACCGAAGTCCATCACGAAGGCAAGCAGCCGCAGGTGCTGGAAGAATCGGTGACCAGTGACACCACCGCGCTGAAAGACGACTTCCATCAGGGCTACCGCAACCGCTTCCAGGCCACCCCGTGGGACGTGCCGAACCGCCCGCCCCTGCGCCACCCGAAACCGCGCATCCTCGGCAGCCAGAGTGCCGTGGTCACCGGCCCGCAAGGCCAGGAAATCCACTGCGACGAATACGGCCGCGTGAAAGTCCAGTTCCACTGGGACCGCGACGGCCTGGCCGACGACAAGACCAGCTGCTGGCTGCGCGTGTCTTCCGCCTGGGCCGGCGCCCAGTACGGCGGCATCGCCATCCCGCGCATCGGCATGGAAGTGCTGGTGACCTTCCTTGAAGGCGACCCCGATCAACCGCTGATCAGCGGCTGCCTGTACCACAAGGAAAACACCGTCCCCTACGCCCTGCCGGCGAACAAGACGCGCACCACCTTCAAGACCCTGAGCTCGATGGGCGGCGGTGGCTTCAACGAACTGCGCATCGAAGACAAGAAAGGCCAGGAACAGATCTTCCTCCACGCCCAGCGCGACTGGGACGAGAACATCGAACACGACCAGAAAATCCGCGTCGGCAACGAACGCCACGACGTCGTGGAAAAAAACAGCTACACGGAATTCAAGGCCGAAGAACACCACACCGTTTACGCAGACCGCAAAGTCGAAGCACGGGCCAACGACCACCTGACCGTGGGCGTGAACCAGCACATCAAGATCGGCACCGGACAGTTCATCGACGCGGGCCAGGAAATTCACCTGAGCAGCGGGATGAAGGTGGTGCTGGAGGCCGGGGCCGAACTGACGCTGGTCGGCGGTGGCAGCTTCATCAAGATCGATGGCGGTGGCGTGACCATGAGCGGGCCGGCGATCAACGTGAACTCGGGCGGTGGACCGGGGAGCGGGACTGGGGCGGCGCCGTTGATGCCGGGCGTGCTGAAACAGGCGGATGCCGACAAGGCGGGTGCCGTGCTGACACCGGCGCAGATCAACACGCTCAAGCGTAATGCGCCGTTTTGTGAAGAGTGTGAGAAGTGTAAGGCGGGTGCCTGTGCCATCTAATCGAATGACACCCAAGGATTGGCTGGCACAACAGCCGTTGCAGAAAGACGAACGTCTGTACTTGGTCGTCAGCGCCGCCAGTGATGCAGAGCCACTGAAGCCCTTTTATCAGCATGATACGGCTCCGCAACTTCTACCTATCTGGAGCGGAACGCCGTACGCCGATTGGAAACCGGTGATGCCGTACCTCGCAGAAATCACCCCGAACGCTGGATTCTTGTCGTGGATCGCTGAAACCGACGCATTGGATTGGGGATGGCTCGCCGTGTCTACCTGCGATCCAGATCTGGTACTGGAGCACTTACGTAGCCTCACCCAAGTACGTATGCCAGATGCCACGGAAGTATTTTTTCGATTTTGGGATGGTCGGCATATCTACCCGATCATTGAGGCCCTTGGCCCTGCCACCGGCGAAGTTTTACCGGTATTCGAGCGATATCTGATCAATGGCAAAAGCGTTGAAGTGGGCCGAAGAGCAGTGCCGCCTGCAAAAAAATGGCCTTGGTGGGAAGTGCCTCAAACGCTGTTGGATGTCCTCGCAAAAAAGGATCACACCACCGTCGTCGAGAACCTGATGCAGTGGCTATCAGAAGATTGTCCGGAGCTGTACTTCGAATTTCCCGAAGCCAACCTGCGTAGAAAGGTCGAGCGCTTCGTACGCCAAAACCCAAATACAGAAGAAATGGCAGAGCGTCTTGCTGCTGAGCTGACAAAGGAAGTCACGTCATGAATACCCCGATTGGTACATTGGTCCTGCGTGTGCTGGACGCCAAAACACCTGACGTGAGCCTGATTCTCAAAGACTTCAAAAACTGCCTGAGTGATTACAAGGATTGGGCTGACGGTTTCTGGACAGGCTGGGCTCTGGATGTCGACCAGACTTTCAAGGTCGGAAATGAAGTCAGCGTGACTAAACGCAAGACCAAAACCGGCGCTGTGGAAACCTATGCGACCTGCCCACTGGTGGGTGATTTCACACTGATCCATATGTTTGAGTCAGCGCGATTCGTCCCAATTGGCAATACTCCGGTGAAGCTGGAGCCAGTGACCAAAGGCACCTTCTACGACGACGTTACCGGACCGGTCATCGAAACCATGATCGGCCCAAGCGGCATCAAGGTGGTTGAAGGCTGCAAGAAGGGTCAGACCTACCGCATCACGTTCTTTCCCAACGTCTCGCAGAACGACGTCAAAGCGCTCTATGACTCCTATCAAGGCGTTATCGGCAAGCTTGACGGTTGGCTTCAAAGCGAATGGTCGAGCAAGTTTCAGCCGCAATGGGCGAGCTACTCGGCGGCAGATCGCGCCGGGCGCTCGGTCATTTTGCTCAAACGGGCACTGGATGGTTTTGAGAAAGCTCTGCTTCGTCTGTGGGACGACATCAAAAGCCTGTTCGAGCTGCTCGCTAATCCGCAAAAAAACTACGCAAAACTCAAAAAATATCTCTCGGACATCGAAATCGACAAGCTCTATGCCGCGTCGAAAGAGTCCATCGCTTCAGGGCTGCTGATCCTCAGCGACGAGCCGCTGATGTTCATCTATGTCTCGGCGATTGTGGCCTGGGTCGGCATGCTTCCGCCGCAGGTCATCGTCGACGTTATGACGGCGATTGCTTCGGAGTTTCTGATCAACGTACTGGTGGGTATCTGCCTGACGGGTGGTGCCGGACTGGCTGTAAGAGCAGGGACGAAAGTCCTGTCCACGGTCAAATCGGGTGAAGCGATCAAGTACCTGGATGATCTTGCTTCTACTCTGATGACACTCAGCAACAAACACGCCCTGCCCGCTCATGCGGAGGTGTCGAAACCAATCATCGCCAGCGCCAAGAATGTGCCGATGAAGCCTGCCAAAACGGCAGCATTGAAGATCGACGAAGCCGCCGCTGAAGCGCCCAAGCCCAAACCCCAACCAACCAAGGCCGCACCGAAAAGCCAGGTAGCGGAGCAACCAGCCAAAGGCCCGCTGCCGAAAACTTCAGATACACCGAAACAGGAGGTCAAGGACGCTTCATCATTTCCGCGGGATAAAAAACAAAACCAACACAAGCTTGAACCGAAGGAAAAAGTCGACGACGTTCCTGATCAATCGAAGACACCTGACGATAAAAGCGCCACCTGCGCCAAGAAAACCTGCACCAATGGCTGCCCGGTTTCGATGGTGACGGGTGAAGAACTATTGACTATTACCGACGGCGAACTCGGCGGTTTACTGCCCTTCACCTGGACGCGTCTCTATCGCACCAGTGCGGCGGAAATGGATTGCGGTCTCGGCTTTGGCTGGAGCCATGCCCTCGCCCAACGGGTGGACATCAATGGCGATGAAGTCGTCTGGACCGACCACGAAAACCGTGTCACGACTTTTCCTATGCCGAGCGAGAAGCGTCCGGCAATCACCAACAGCCTTTCGGAAGCCGCGATCTTCATCGGCAATGATCCTTCCGAACTGGTGCTCACGCAGGCTGGTGAACGCAAGCAGTTCTATCACTTCCGCTTCAACAACAAAGGCGCGACGCTGATCGCCATCAGCGACAACTACGACAATCGCCTGCACATCACCCGTGACATTCACGGTCGAATCAAGCGCGTGGATAACGGGGCCGGTCGAGCACTTCTGGTTCGGTACGACCGCAAACACATTGTCGCCATCGACTATCAGCAATTTGTCCCGGCAGACAATCTGGAAGATGCATGGAGCACCGTCCAGACGCTGGTCACCTACACGTACGATG
This sequence comes from Pseudomonas sp. SDO52101_S400, assembly GCF_054071635.1. Taxonomy (NCBI): domain Bacteria; kingdom Pseudomonadati; phylum Pseudomonadota; class Gammaproteobacteria; order Pseudomonadales; family Pseudomonadaceae; genus Pseudomonas; species Pseudomonas sp. SDO52101_S400. Next base: position 51,013 of record NZ_JBSVWF010000003.1, read on the forward strand.
CTCAACAACGCCTGATCAAAGCCACGAACGCTGCCGGTGAATCAGAGCGTTACACCTACAACGAACAGAACGTCATTCTCGAGCGGCAACTCGCCGGTGGCGCCAGCTTCTACTGGGAATGGGAAAAGGAAGGCAAGTCAGCGCGCTGCATCCATCACTGGGCCAGCTTCTCGCAGATGGACGCGCACTATGCCTGGGATGACAAAGGCAGCGTCACGGTTACCAACGCCGATGGCAGTGAAGAGGTCTACACCCACGACGACAAGGCTCGACTCGTCGCCAAGGTCGATCCGGATGGCGCGGAACACCTTAAGGCTTACGACGATCAAGGCCGGTTGATCGCCGAAAAGGATCCACTTGGCGCAGTCACTGAATACCAATACAACGAGGCCGGTCGACTGGTCGCGGTCATCCCGCCGGAAGACATGCCGACCTCCTACGAGTACTACCACGGTTACGTCCGTGTGGTTAACCGTGGCCCGGCCAAATGGATCTACTGGCGTAACGACCAGGGCGATATCACCGAACAAATTGATCCAGATGGAAACTCGACGCACTACAGCTACGATCGCCAGGGACGCTTACTGGAAATCAGACACCCTGATGGCAGCCGCCATCAACTGGGCTGGAATAACCTCGGCCAGTTGCTGGAGGAGCGCCTGCCCGACGGCGGTCAGCGCAAATATCGTTACGACGCACTCGGTCGCCAGATCACACGTCAGGCTGAAACCGGTGCAATCACCCACTACCAGTGGGATGCTGCAAACCGTCTGGCACAGATCACCCTGCCCGGTGGTGCCACCCGCGCGTTTACCTACAACCCGTACGGTCGCGTCACGGCTGAACGCGACGAACTGGGCCGCGTAACCCGTTACGAGTATGCCGATAACCTGCACCTGGTCAGCCGTCGTATCAACCCGGACGGCAGTCAACTGCGTTATCGCTATGACAACGCACGCCTGCTGCTCACCGACATCGAAAACGAACGCGGCGAACACTATCAGCTGGATTACTACTCGAATGGGCTGATCCAGCAGGAAACCGGTTTCGACGGACGCCGCACTGCCTACGAGTACGACCTCAACGGCAAGCTGCTGAAGAAAACCGAATTCGGCGACGACGGCAGCGAACTGGTCACCGAGTACCAGCGCGACGCCGCTGGCCGACTGCTGGTGAAGACCCTGCCCGACGGCGAGGAAATTCACTACAGCTACGATGCACTTGGCCGTCTGGTCAACGTGGACGATGGTCATTGGCCGCTTGCTTATGAATATGATGTGCAGGATCGGCTGGTCACCGAGCATCAGGGCTGGGGCACCACCCGTTACGAATACGACAGCGTCGGACAGCTCAGCCACTGCCGCCTGCCGGATGGCAGCACACTCGATTATCGTCACCAACCCGGCGGGCATCTGAGCAGCATCGACCTCAATGGGACACGCCTGACTTCCCACCAGTTCAGCGCCGGTCGTGAACAGCAACGCCAGCAGGGTCTGCTGCTCAGCCAATACCAATACGACGAACAAGGTCGCCTGCAGGCGCACAGCGTCAGTCAACGCGACAAAAACCTGTTCCAGCGTCGCTATAACTACGATGCCAACGGCAACCTCGCCGGCATCGACGACAGCCGCAAAGGCAATCGCAGCTACCACTACGATCCGCTGGATCGTCTGATCAACGTACGTGGCGCAACACCCGAAAGCTTTGCCCATGACCCGGCGGGTAACCTGCTAGGTCAGACCGACATGCCCGTTGCCAACCTGGCCAACGTCAAAGGCAACCGCCTGCTGATGCAGGGCGACCGCCACTACGACTACGACGCCTACGGCAACCTGATCCGCGAGCGGCGCGGCGCTAACCAGAAACTCGTCACTGAGTACCGCTATGACTGCCAACATCATCTGATCGGCGTAAGCCTACCGGGAGGCAGTACGGCGTCGTACAAATACGATGCCTTCGGCCGCCGCATCGAAAAGACCGTCGACAGCCATACCACCGAATTCCTGTGGCAAGGCGAACGTCTGGTCGCCGAGAGCGCCGACAACCGCTATCGCACCTACATCTACGAACCCGGCAGCTTCCGCCCGCTGGCGATGCTCGACGGCGAGGGTCCACTAAAGGCCACGCCGTTCTACTATCAACTCGACCACCTCGGCACACCACAGGAACTCACCGACTACAGCGGCGAGATCATGTGGTCGGCTAAATACCGTGCCTATGGCAACCTTGCGGCACTGGATGTCAGTGAAATCGACAATCCGTTGCGATTCCAGGGTCAGTACTTCGACGCCGAGACGGGGTTACATTACAACCGGCACCGCTACTACAATCCGAACACAGCACGGTATCTGACGCCGGATCCGATCAAGCTTGCGGGTGGGTTGAATAACTACCAATACGTTCCGAACCCTACGGGTTGGGTGGATCCGCTGGGGTTAGACAACTGCCCTGGTGCTGATTGCAAGCCACCAAGCAACACAGCAAATGCAACAAAACCTGATCGAATCCCGATGAGTCAATCTGAGTATGATGACGTTATCAATTTAGAGCGAGGCAATCGACCTGGAAGCGCACGTGAATATTTGCCGGAGCAATATGTAAACCTTCACGAGGAAGCATTCAGGCAACAAGGTGGTTCATTTGTTGTTATTGACGAGTGGATTGAGCGTTCCTCGTACCCGACCTTTCCCCCTAGAAAATTTGTAGGTCTGCCCTCCGAAATGGATAGTGTGGTTGCAAAATACAAAGCGAGTGGTGGTGACTGGGAAGTTCTAAATCGAGAACTAAATCTTGGTTCAAACGATCTATCGTCAGCTAAAATTTACTTAGTAAAAATAAAACCTGACGATCCACGATTCAAGTACGAGATACCGAACGGCAATGAAGCAGGTGCTTATCCTAAAGAGTGGGTTCCTGGGGGCGAGACGAAGAGTGGTACAAAAGAAGCAGCCCTCATTGGCTCTGAGAAAATCAATCACGGCGCTGACATGAATAAACTTCTAAGCCAATTCGACGACTGGGAACAACTCCAATGACAAGCAACTTTGAAATAGCTTCTAAAAAAAATGAATTCCCTGACTATTTCAGAGGAAATGGCCAGTACTTCACACCAGATCCGGATTGGGGAACTCAGCTGCACATCATAAATTGGCAGGGACTTTGCGGCTATTTGACCCCCCTTAACAACTCGACGGAAATATTGAGGGATGCTTTCGGCGAGTTCTTAAACTCCATTGAGCCTACAAAAAATGATGCCAACGACCTACTTGAAAACATCGGTTGTTATTACTATCTAAGAAACAAGCATCCTTTCTTGTCAAAAGATGGATTTGATCTTGTGCGAGACAGCACTGATAGTTACAAACAGAAAATCTCTCTTGTTATGAGCTTTCTTAGAAAAACAGTCACGACTAACAACGATCCTCAAGAGTTGGAGCTTTATAATCGCCGAATGAGCAAGCTCATCAACGACGGAGGTCCAGCCAACATAGATAACCTCTGATTTTCTTGGGGTGCTGGGATCTATAAGCCAAAGGGGACTAAGCGAATGGGAATCCCCTTTTCAGTCACTTTTTAGTCCTGATCGGCTCAGAAAGCGTCACCCACAACAGATATATTGGAACGCTGCTGAAAAACTTCGAAGATTGGGAAAAGCTTCAATGAAAACCACATTTGAAAACGCCTTGGATCAGCATGAAATTTCCGAGTTTTTCAAAGGTGAAGGGATTTATTTCGCTAGAGGTTCCGATTGGGGTGACCACCTCTATGTCAGCAATTGGCAGGAAATGTGCAGTGTTTTAAAAAATCAAAAAGCGCCTCAGAGTCTTTTGACAAAAATATTTGAAGACTACGCAAAGTATCTAAGCGAGAATTACGAGGATGCAACGGGCCTGCTCTCAAATATAGCCGCATACTACATCCTAAAAAACAGAATAAGCTTTCTTTCAGACGAGAAATACGACCTAATTGAAAGCCTTGACAAAAAAGTAAAAAACAATGTCAGCACCCTGTTTAGACTACTAAGAAAAGAATACGACAAAAAAAACGAAAACTCATCGAAGTATTCCTTTGAGCAAGAGCTTCAAAGATTAAAAAACAATGGCTGCGCTATAGACATTGAAAAACTTTAAAAAATCCACAGACCCAAAAAATTCAAAAGGATAGATTTGTTTTCGTTCAAGAGAGTAAATCCGTCCGTATTATCACTAAAACAGATCTCCAGGAATCAGTTTCCATAGCTTTGAACAACACATCCACTCACTACCCGCCGACCACTAAACTTACTAAAAACTCAACATGAACTGCCATAAAATCACCCTACCGAATGACTGGATTGCAGAATTTAACAATACAGGTGAGTTCCATATGGGAGCAGAGGGTTGGGGTCTTCTGCTAACAGGTCCTAATCAAAATCGCATCAATTATTTCAACGACAAAATTGTACTGGTAAACGATGACGAGGGCGTACACGCAAGATCGTGTATTCGCTTATCCGACAATGGCGTCTACGGTTACCTCACCACTGCCGTGGACAGTAGTTGGGTCATCGACTTTTCACGAGGAATGATTGCTCCGCACCGGATCAGTATCCAGCAGCGCCACGATGGTTATGATGAGACTGTATCAGTTCACGAGCAGCCCGCATTCAAACGGACCAGGCAGTATTTGAGCGTTAGCGGGAAACACATCTACCTGACCTTCCCCTTCACCCGCGATGAAGACTTTCCGACAGTGTGGGAGGAATATTTATCGATTCGACGACGGCAGATCGACGAACTCTACTTTCGCAACTGAGTTTACCAACGAGACTTATAACCAAAAAACTTATTTGTTTTTTATTTCGTTATACCGCTTATAAAACCAACCTCACAATCTGATTTACAACCAACACAAAGGACTGTCTCTTGCCACACCTAACGCGCTCCCTAACCCTCATCCTCGCCTTGACTCTTTCCCTGAACGCAACCGCCCTGTCACTACGCTCAGAAAAACGTCCCGACGGCACCGTTGCGTTGTTGCTGACAAATGATCCCGCAGCACCCACTCCCCCGAAACTCAATGGGGATCCGGCGATCCGAACTTCACTGGTTGATTTTTTTGGCTATGCGACCGGTAGCTACACAAACGACAACACCATGATCGTGCAGCAGGTGCTTGAATCCCTCGATTCAGAAATTTCGTCTTTAGAAACAAAGGGGACAGATTTATTTTTCGCTGATGAAAATAAATCCACGCCGTGTTTATAGCCCCGAAGGCTAGACAATAACGTTGACTCCATTCCTTCAGATCTCAAAAAACCGAGAGACAAAATGGAAGTAACAAAAACAGTCTCAATCTGGACTGCAAAAACTGGATGGGAGCCGTCAACACTCCAGAAAATAATGTTGCCGGCATATTCAGAAGATGGAGACTCGCTTGGATGCGAGTTCACAAATGCATTTTCACTTGGCTTTATAGATAACGACTTTATCGAAGCTGACACAGTCGGCAACACCAGTTCTCTCGAGAGTGCAATTGAAGGCTTTTCTTACGACTCCGATATATCCTCAGACATAAAATCAAAAAATATTCAGCCTACCAGTCAAACAATAGATACTCTAATTGCAATATACGATTTCACTTTTCAAGGCAATCCATCAGCCCGCGTAATCCGAGGCAAAGAAATCACTTTCAGAGGCACATTCACATACAAAGAATAGAGAATCAAAGGGATTCAAGACCATCGAAGGCGAGCAAATCGGATCCAAATCACTTGATCGGTTCATTACCGAGAGAACAAAATGATTTTTTCAATTGATATCACAGAGTGTTTTGGCGCGATCGACTCCGATAACGCAGGCGGAATTATAAGCTATATCAACATCCCCCCAATCGAAAACCCTCAGGAAAAATTTCACCTTAAGCTATCAAACTTCGTACTTAACTTGATCGACGACCCCGTCATCGCCTCGATCAGCAGGCAGAACTCAACCTTTTTAGAGAACATGACCGAAGATGGCTTCCTTATAATAAAACAAGCCGGCATTACCTTTGAGTCAATAAAAGGTTACGAAAAACTACTGCGACCATTAAACCAAGATAACGGATATTTAACCCACGAACGCTACGGTCAAAACTTAAATACCGGAGACAAAATTTACGACATCAGCGGAAGAATCTTTTCGACTCCGGAGCTCTTGATTAACTTCGCATTCGTTTCACCCAGCACTATAACACTTGAATTTAGTTCATCAGACTATACATACATAGAAAGCTACCCCGAGCTTCAAAAGGCTTTAGAAAAACTAAACTCAGAAAAACCTACTCAACCACCTCTCACAGGCCTATTCGACCCAACATATAACAACACTTACACCACTAGCAACTTTGACGCTGGCTATCGCACTTACAATTAACAACCTCCCCATTGCTACTGAAGAAAATACAAATTGAAAACAACATCATTGAATTGATAAAATCACCGCCACCAAAAATCAGGCCCACACAATGACGAGCAACTTCGAAATCGCACTGAACAAAAATGAATTCCCAGATTACTTCAGGGGCAAAGGAGAGTATTTCACGAGAGATCCAGACTGGGGAACTCAGTTGCATATCAGAAACTGGCAGGACTCGAGTATTTTTCTAAAACCGCTGAACAACTCGACAGACATACTGAAAAATGCATTCAGCTTGTATCTAAGCACTGTAGAACTCACGATAACCGATGCGCACGACCTTCTTGAAAATATTAGCTGCTATTACTACTTGAGAACCACACAACCCTATCTGTCAAAAAACGGATTCGATCTTATCCGAGATGCCAACAACGACGAAAAGCGAAGAATCTCGAAAACAATGTCATTTCTCAAAAAAACAGTTGCAACCAACAACATCCCTGAAAGTCTCGAACTCTTTACTCGACGAGTAAACATGCTCATCAAAAATGGCGGACCAGACAACATAACCAACCTATAACCATAGATCCAACATGGAAACATCGATTACAAAAAACCAATATTACATACTTTCCTTTCACAAAGTGTTAGATAAATCATGAAAAAAGACCTAGCCCGATTCGGAGCCAAAATAACTCTCGATGATATATCGAACCTTGATCAAGCGATTGACCTATCTCTACTAATAAACAATTTGAAGGAGGACATGTTTCAAGCAACCTTCCCATGCGGCCAAATACTCGATATCGGATGGTATCCAGAATTCAGCGCTCGCGGTTCCTTTGTAATCTCTCTAATCCACAATCAAGACTGGCAAAATCCGATTCATTGTGAAAAAGCCAAAAACTGGGCAGAACTGAAAATCGCGTTAGAAAACGTATTAAAAAACCTGGAAAACTAGAATCGAAAAGCGCTTCCGACACATGAAGCAAACCAAATGACTAAAGCAACATCACCACTATCCCCCCTCAATTATCCCCTCCAAAACCTCATACTTAACCACCACCCGATTCCCATACAACTTCTCCCTCTCCACCAAAGCCCCCACCTGCCCCTTCTCCCGCACCTCCCGCCAAATCTCATTCTCCCGATACACCCTCTCCCCCTCCCGCACAAACCGATGCCCCACCTCGAACACGTGATACCGATACGCCCGTTCCCGATCACACAACAATTCCCCCTCCAACTGCGTCTCCCCGACCTTCAGCTTCAGCTGAAAGCTGCGATCCGTCGGGTTGTGCAGTACCAGGTCGATGTAGTTGTAGAAGATCGCCGCGCCGGAGCCGAATGGCAGGACGCGGCCGTCGTCCGGGAAGGGGTCGAAGCTGTGGTTGGCGCGTTCGATGACGACCAGGGGTGAGTGAATGGCCATCCAGTGGATGAGGTTGCTGAGTTGGCAGATGCCGCCGCCGATGCCGGTGCGGGCCTGGCCGAAGGACAGTTCCATGCCTTCGACGTAGCCGCGTTGGCGGGTCGGGCGGCCGACGAGGCGGCAGAAGGAGAAATACTCGCCCGGAGCGACGGTGACGCCATCGATGGCGGCGACGGCCAGTTTGAGGTTGATGACTTTGTTGTGTTGCAGCGCCAGGTCGCAGTCGCCGAGTTTACGGATCAGTTTTGAGGTGTGTTTGAGGTAGCGATAAGGCAAGCGCTCGGACGTCGCGGCAGGCCGTGCGTAGCGTTTGCTCGAGCAGTGCCAGGCGATGTGGCGGAACAGTCTTTTTTGCCACACGCGCAGCCAGTAAAGGGCCGGGTGGTAGAGGGAAAGTGGTTTCATCCGTGGCGAACGGCGCGGGCCGTTGTCTTCCTTGATCTGAAAATGGCGGCGCATCTTACCGTGGAAAATCGCCGTCTGCGCTGTCCGTGATTGCGTCGCAAGCCGTTACAAGTCGAAGGACCCCGACCGCTGCGAAATTAAGTTTGAACTAAGGTTGCGTCCCTACCATCCGGGCCACAAAGCAGCGGTTCTGTGTGCTGATTGCCGTCAGTAGAACCCTTCAACTTGAAGTGAGCCCAGACCATGAGTGCGATCGATTCAACCTCAAAACAACAGCCCGCCTTCAGTCTTGTATTGGTCAATTACAAAACCCCGGAAATAACCCGGATGTGCCTGGAATTTCTCCAGCAATACGTCAAGAACCATCGGATTCCGGTGTGGGTGGTGGACAACGATTCTGCGGACGAAAGTCTGGCTTACTTGCGTTCCCTTGACTGGATCAACTTGATCGAGCGCCCTTCGCCGGGGAAAGAACCTGGACATATCGCTCATGGCAAGGCACTTGATATGGCACTTGCGAAAGTTGAAACCGATTACCTGTTTCTGCTGCACACCGACACTTTTGTCTTCGACAGCACCGTCTTTTCAATGATGATCAACGAATGTATGCAATCTTTGGATACAGTAGCAGTCGGTTGTGTCGAACAGCTTGATCGGGGTGTTTTAAGAGACACCTGGCGTTTGTCTTCGCGTTATTTCAAACATTATTTTCGGCGCGCGAAACTGCAGTTGGGCCTGCGTTCCCGGGAGCCGAAACCCTACCGGGAAACCCATCTGAAAAGCTTCTGCACCTTGTGGAATGCACGGTTGATCAAGGCCCACGGACTGCATTTTTCGATGGACGACCGGGTCCCGGGATACACGCTGCAGGATCGATTAAGCAGCCTTGGCTACGGCATCAGATTTCTTTCGCCGCGGACGATCTTCCGCTACCTGGATCACATCCAGGCCGGCACCGTGGCCGCCGCCGGTGGCTACGCGAAAAACCACCGCCGCACCACCATGTACCAACAGACACTCAAGCGTATTCAGATGCAGCAAGGCATGCGACCTGCCAGATCCTGAAGACAATAAAAAAGGGCGACTTCACAGTCGCCCTTTTTGTATCTGAATTCTTGAGCGCTCGGCTCCTGGGAGGTGTTCGCCCAGTGTAATGGCCTGGCAATCCATGCACCGGTAAAGAGCCCTGACACTGGGCGAACGGGAGGGATTTTAATGGAAGTTGGCGGATATGTCGTGCTAATTGAAAATGAATTTTATGTACTAAAACGTTAACGAATATTGATCTTCGATATTTCCCGAGAAACTTTCAGCATTATCGGATCCGAACATTTCATATGACTGTTCTCATACAACTACTTGTACAAGAACAGTCACACTGTAGAGTTAATACTCAGCTTTCATGTTCACTGGTCACTTTTAATACATCGGTGTAAGTGACCACGACGCTCTGCCCGATTTTCAGATCTTTGAGCTTGGCTTGGATTTCAGGCTTCTCGACGTTGAGGGTTTTCGATTGACCCGAAGGGTTTTCCAGAGTGACCTGGTTTTTCTTCAAATCAATTTTGGTGATTTTCAGTTGCACTTGAACCTGACGGAACGCCTCTCCACCCGGGTTGCTGCTGCCCACGGCGTTGCGCAGCTCACCGGTACGCTCGGTGGAGCCAGGCAGACCTTTATCCACGTCGGTATCCAGGAAAGCGGCGATCGAATGTGTAACCTGGATGTCGACCTTGTCGCCAACCTTCAGGTTGCCGAGGTTTTTCGCCTTGTCGCTGAGCTGAACGTGCACCTGGCGACCTTCCGCGCCTTCAAGGACGACCTGATGATTGGCCGGGTCGACCGCCAATACTTTGGTGGTGACCTGATCGGCCTCGACGGCTGCGGACAGCGGAATGTCGGTGGCCAACGCCGTAAGGCTGGTGGCGGACAGGACAGTGGCAAGTGCGATGGCGTGCGTCAGTGCTTGGAGCTTCATAAGCGATACTTTCCCTGTGATGAATGGCAGCACACGGCGTGTTCAGTGCCGTGCGTGCCAAGGAGCATAGACGCTGAATCGGCCGTTGCTCCTCGCACAGGGCGAATCAATACCCGGTCATTTCCAGATAACCCTGCCCGCCCTGACTGCCGCTCAACCGCACCGGCCCTTCCCAGTACGGAATACGCAGGTTCATCCAGGCGTCCGGGTTGATTGCATCGAGGTTGATCTGCAGATTCTTATCCGCAATCCCGATCGACCAGCGCACCGGCATCGAACGGCCAGCGACCTTCGCGGTGTCCTGCGGGCTCAGTTTGATCTGGTCGGCGTGCAGCGTTTCGGTCTGCCCATCGGCGGCAATCCAGGTGCCGGTGAGGTACGGCGCACCGTCCTTCTGGCGCATGCGGTAGAGCATGACGTGCGCGCCGTCGTCCAGATGCAGGGAGAACCAGTCCCACCCGGTCTGGTTGGCGGTCAGCGGCTGGCTGCTCCATTCGCGGTCGAGCCAGGCGGGGCCGTTGACGGTGTAGGTATTGCCGTCGATTTGCAGGGTGCCGCTGGCCTGGAAAAACGGCTGGCTGTAGTAATACGACGCCTGGCCCTGCTCGGATTTCTGACTGAAGCCGTGATCGCCTTGCAGCACCAGCGGGCGGCTGGAGGTCAGGCGCAGTTGGTAACTGAAGTTTTTGTCCCTGGCGCTGAGCTGCATGTCGCCCAGCGGATCGCTCGCCTGACTGACAAAGCGCCAGTCATCGATCCACGCCTCGAACGGCGCCGCACGCACGCCGGCCTGCCCGACGCCGCCACGGGCATAACGCTCGGCGGCGTGATGGACATTGGCCGATGTCACCGCCGCATGGCCGAGCCAGATCGTTTGATTGGCCCAACCCGGCTGCTGCGGCGAGGCATTCAACGCACTGCGAAACAACGTCCACTGCACGCCGAAATCATTGCCCTGAGCGTCCTTGAGGTTGGCCGTCACGTACCACCATTCGATGCGAAAACCGTCATGGGCGCCGTGATCCGTCGGAAAGCTGAACACCCGCCCCGGCACCACCGGCGTGAAGGCTTGCGCCTGAGCGCCCATCCCGGCGAAGCCCTTCTGTTCCGGCGCCGGGTTATCGCAGCCACCGAGCAACAGCGCCAGAAACACCACGGCGAATTTAATCCTCATGGGCAAACGTCCTCAGCAAATCCGCCGGTTGCGTGCGGTACAGCGAATACAGCGGCCATGCCGAGGCCAGCAAGGTCGCCAGCAGCGCCAGCCCGGTCAATTGCAGCAACTGCCACGGAAACACCCGCAACGGCAGGCGCCAGCCAAAGGCCTGGACGTTGATCACCGCATCCAGACACCACGCCAGCCCGATGCCCAACGGCAAGGCCAGCACCAGCGTCAGCACCGCCAGCAGCCAGGTCTGGCCGAGATTGAGCAGCATCAATTGCCGTCGCGTCACCCCCAGGGCCCACAGCGGCGCCAATTGGCCGAGACGGCTCTGGCTCTGGGTCAGCAGGCTGATGAACAGCGCCACCCCGGCCACGGCGAGCGTCAGGCTGTTGAGCGCAGCCGTCGCGGCGAAGGTTCGCTCAAACACCTGCACCGACCAGCCCTTGAGCCGCGCCTGATCGACGATGCGGCTGTCGTCGAGCTGGAAACGCGCCTGCAAGGCGCCCAGCAGCGCGGGTATTTTTGGCGGATCGATGCGCAAATTAAAACGGTTCGGCGTCAGTTGCGGCCAACTGCACAACAGGTGATTGCTGTTGACCAGCACATGCCCCTTGGGATTGCCGTAGTCGGCGTAGATCCCGACGATGCGCGGCGACCACGGCAAACCCGGCGTGGGAATCGTCAGGTGATCGCCCGACCGCACCTTGAGCCGGCGGGCGAGTTGTTCGCTGAGCATCACTGCATCGTCCGTGGCCAGCGCCGCCCAAGGATCGTCGCCCCGGGCTTCGAGCAACGGCCAGTGCTGGCGATAGTGCGGATGATCGATGATGCCGAACACCTCCGTCGGCCAGCCTTGCAGCGTCACCGAGACCTGCCAGTTGGGCAGGATCGCCGTGACGCTCGGTTGCTGTTTCAACCAGCTGTAGAGCTCACGGGCCTGGGCCGGATTGCTCGGATTCAGATAGAGCTCGGCGGTGAGCCGTTGTTCGAGCCAGTCGTTGAAGGTCTGGCGGAAACCGGCGGTCATGCTGCCGGCGCCAATGTTGGCCGCCATCGCCAACAGCAACGCCATCAACGCCAGACTCAGCGCCGGCAATTGCTGTCGGCAGTCGGCGAGAAACCACTGTCCCAGCACCGAACGACTGCGCCCGAGCAAACCGTTCAACAGCGCACTGAGCAGCACCGGCAGCGCCAGCGCCGCGCCGAGCAGCAACGCCGCCATCAACACGAAACCACTGGCCAGACTGTTGCCCAACAGCAGCGCGATCAACGCAATCGTCGCAAACACTCCGGCCACCCAGCCCTGCCGGCGCAACCAGCGCGCATGCTGTTCATGCCAGGCTTGCGGATCAGCGACTGCCAGCAACGGCAGCCGCGCCGCCCGCAGCAGACTGTGGGCCCCGGCCAGCAATGCGCCGAGCAGGCTCAAGCCGATACCGCTGAACCACCACCACGAACTCAGGCGCAACTGCCCCGCCACTTCCGCGCCGTACAACCCGCGCAGGCTGGCGGCGACATCCGGCAGCAGCACGCTCGCCAGCCAGTAACCGCTGACGACGCCGAACAGTCCACCGATCAAGGCCAGCGCACCGAGTTCGACGATCAGGCAAGTGATCAGCATCCGCGCGCTGACACCGCAGGCACGCAAGGTGCGCAACAGCCCACGGCGCTGTTCCAGGGCAAGGCCGATGGCGGCATGGACGATGAACAGGCCAACGACAAACGAGAGAAATCCCAGCGCATCGAGGTTGAGATGAAAGCTCTCGGTCAGCCGCGCCAGATTGTTTTCTTCGCCGCTGCTCTTGAGCTGCAACTGGCCTTTGAACGCGGCTGGCACGTCGGCGTGAAAGTCCTTGGGCAACAGCAGCCGCGAGAGTTGATCGGGTTGTTCGAGCAAGCGCTGGGCAACGCCAATGTCCACCAGCAGCACGCCGGGAGCCATGTCCGTTTGCGCCCGCAGCGGCGGCAACGTCTGGCCGGTTTCGGTTTGTGGTGTCGCGCCCTCGGCCAGGTTCAACGCCTGCAAGGTCTCGGGAGAAATCCAGGTGCTGCCCGGCGGGCTGAAGAAATCGACGATGCGTTCGATCGGCATCGCCTGCCCCGCCACCGCGCTGTCGGCCGGCAGGGACACCGGCTCGATGCCCATCAATTGCAGGCGCTGGGATTCATGGCCCTTGAGGATCAAACGGCCCTGCAGCACCGGCGATACCGGCCAGCCCTGGCGGCGCAGATCGACAAACCATTGCTGGGAAAACGTCGCACCGTTCGGCGTGCTCAGGCTCGCTTGAGGTTCGCCGCCAATCATCTGGCTGGCGCGGGCGTAACTGTCCCGCGCCTGACTGTTGAGCGCTTCGACACCGGTCAACAGGCTGGTGGCCAGCCACAGTCCGGTCAGCACGCTGAAAAACTGCACCGGGTGCCGCCGCCAGTGGCTGAACAACGCAATCAGCGTTTGCCGAAAAACCCTCACGTCAGGCGACCGCTGGACAACACCACCCGCTCCGCCAGTCGGGCGGCCACGCGCTGGCTGTGAGTGACCATCAGCAAGGTGGTCGGCGTGTCGTCGAGCAACTCCAGCAGCAGACGCAGGACCTCGTCGCTGGTCGCTTCGTCGAGGCTGCCGGTGGGTTCGTCGGCCAGCAACAGCTTGGGCCGCGACGCCAATGCCCGGCCGAGCGCGACCCGTTGCTGCTGGCCGCCGGAGAGTTGTTCGGGATAACGCTTGAGCAGATCGCCCAGCCCCAGACGCTGCACCAGATGGTTCTGCCAGCGCGGGTCATGGCGCCCGGCGAGTCGCGCCTGAAACGCCAGGTTGTCTTCGATTCGCAGGCTGCCGATCAGGTTGTACTGCTGGAACACCAGACCGATTTCGGTGCGGCGCCAATTGGCCAGTTGCGCCTCGTTCATCGCGTCGAGTCGATGTTCGCCGCTGCGGATGCTGCCGCTGTCGGCTTTATCCAGACCCGCGATCAGGTGCAGCAGCGTGCTTTTGCCGCTGCCCGACTCGCCCATCAGCGCCAGACTGCTGCCGGGTTTGAGCGTCAGGTCGATGCCCTGCAACACGGGCAACGGGCCTTGAGGGGTGAGATAGCTCTTGAAGACGTTTTGAACCTGCAGCATGCCGCCATCCGATCGAACCGTGTGGGGCAAGGATAGCGGATCGAGATGGGTTACTGTCCTGCTGCAACACTGGTCGGCGCCTCACCCGGCGTGACGATGCTGTTCAGGTCGATATGTTTCCACTCGGGCCTGGCTCCCAACCGCGCATTGAAGCGGTAGTTGAAGGTGAAATCATCTGCCGTCGGTACGCTCAGCGGTTTGCCGTAGACCGCCTCGATCCCCGGCAGGTCGTAGCCCATCAACTGCAACAGGGTCGGGAAGATGTTGTAGTGACTGGAGCGATCCTTGTTGGCCGCCAGTTGTGCCGACCAGTCGAGCGTGTGCAACTGGTCGCCCTGAATCACCACCAGCGGCACCAATCCCTCTTCTTCCACCGGGTCGCCGCCGCAATGGGTGTTGAGCCCCGGGTTGCCACGTTCGTGCAGGTCCTGGCCGTGGTCCGAGGTGTAGATCAGCAGCGCGTTGTTCAGGTTGGCCTGGGCAAACACCCGCGAGAAAAACTCGCCGACATTCCACAGCACGGTGTTCTTGTAGGCGTTGCGGTACAGCACCCAGTCATCGGGCTGGCCGTTGAAGCCGTCGCGCTTGCCAGTGTCGGCAACTTCGGTGAACTGGCCCCGCGGCAAAGTCGGGCGGTAGGCCATGAAGGCGTCGGGGTATTTGTCGTGCACCGGGAAATGCGCGCCGACCTTGTTGATCACCACCAGCTCCGGTTTGTCGTCGTTGAGCAGTTCGATCAGCTTGGCAGCGGCGGCCATGTCGCGATCACGGACGCTGGTCTGGTCGAATTGCACGAATTCGTCGATGTCCTTTTTCTCGGTGTCGGTCATCAGGTTCTGCAGATTGCCACCGGTGCGCTGGGCGTCGATGTAAACGGTGCGCAGGCCGGCCTTCTTCGCGTACTGCCAGATCGACGGCAGCGTGGTGTTGATGCGCATGTAATCGGCGCGGGTGCCACCGTAGCGCAACGTGACATTGGTGTCGGCGCTGCAATTGGCGATGGACGCCGCATAGCCGTAATTGAAAATGTCCACGCCCGGAGGCGCTTGCTTGAGGTTGCTGTGCACGCCGAACGGCGCGTTGATGTCCAGGTAATTGCCGGAAATGCTTTCGTCGATGATCAGCACGATGTCGTGGCCCACCGCCGGCCCGTTGCGCGCCAGGGTCACCGGCTCACGGGGGCCAACGGTGTTGTGCAACGCCTCGTAGCCGAACAGGTTCAGGTACGCCAACGGGGTGTACATGATCGGCAACCCGCGCGCGCCCTCCCCGGCCCGCACGAACAACACCGCACTGAGCAGCAGCACGCCGCACAACGGCGCCGCGATCCGCCAGGCATTTGGCACGGGGATCGAATGCCGTGGCTTGAGGCCGATGCCGACCAACAGCAGCAGACCATTGAGCGCCCCGTGGATGATCGCGTCCCGGTACTGGTACGCCGCTTCCTGGATGAAGCCGCCGGAATACACCAGCGAAACGAAGCTGCTGTACGTCAGGTAATCGGCGGTGACCCGGGTATAAACATCAAAAAATACCGCCGAAACAAACATCGCCAATGCGAACAAGTGCCGAATGAAAGTCTGCCTTATATAGGCCGTTAGTAATAATGCGAAAGTCAGCGCCAAAAACATCGCGCCAAAAAGAAGTACTGCCACGCCGATACCCATGGCGTTTAAACGTTCAAGGTAATATTCGGAATAAAGCAGTAGATAAATAATTAAAAGCAGTTCTTTCAAATATCGAAACATGGCGATTCCGGGCGTTGCCGACGCGGCATGGTCAAAGGTTTGTCGGTCAAAATCTGACACTAGCAGCGGGCCATCAAAGCGCAAGAATTGTCGGACTTTGGCCAAAAGCGTCAAAAAAACATTGACTCAAAACTGACACACCCAAGTCGTTACAGGCCTTGTATTTTGTGGCCTACGACCGTTTATCGTTTTCTTTGAATTGTGAAAAACATGTCAAGGACGGGACAAATCCAGATATAGCAAGTACTTGATGGCCAATCGCCCCCAAAAATGGGGGTGTTATACACATGCAACATGTCATTTTGCTGACATGCTTTCCCTACGCTGCGCTATACCCCTTTTGACAGTTCCAATTCGATCTTCCTCCACCGTCTTACGAGGCACGCCAATATGGACGTGAGCGTATTTGGTACGGGCTATGTTGGCCTGATTCAAGCTGCGGCACTCGCCGATGTCGGACATCGGGTGTTGTGCGTCGATATTGACCCGAACAAAATTAAACAACTGCAACAGGCAGTACCGCCTATCAGCGAGCCGGGGCTTTCGGCAACTTTGGAAGAAAACATCAAGGCCGGGCGTCTGCTGTTCACCACCCAGGCCAGCGATGCCGTTGAACACGCCGAGTTGATCTTCATCGCGGTCGGGACGCCGGCTGACGAGGACGGTTCTGCCGACCTCAGTCACGTGCTCAACGTGGCGCGGCAGATCGCGAGTTTCATGGAGGCAGATCGCACGCTGATCATCAAATCCACGGTGCCGGTCGGCACGGCGGACCAGGTGCTGAAAACCGCCAGTGACGAGTTGCACCGGCGCGGCAAAAGCGGTCTGAACGTGCGGATCGTGTCCAACCCCGAATTCCTCAAGGAGGGCAGCGCCCTCGCCGATTGCATGCGCCCCGACCGGATCATTGTCGGCACTCAGGACGATGAGGCACGGGCGCAGATGAGCGAGTTGTACGCGCCGTTCTGCCGCAACCACGAAAAACTGATGTTCATGGACAACCGCAGCGCCGAACTGACCAAGTACGCGGCCAACGCGATGCTCGCTACCCGCATCAGCTTCATGAACGAACTGGCCAACCTCACCGAACTGCTGGGCGCCGACATCGAAGCGGTGCGCAAAGGCATCGGCTCCGACCCGCGCATCGGCTATCACTTCATCTACCCGGGCTGCGGCTTCGGTGGCTCGTGCTTTCCCAAGGATCTGCGCGCCCTGTTGCACACCGCCGAGCACAACGGCATGCCGCTGAAACTGCTGCGCAGTGTCACCGAGGTCAACGACACGCAGCGGCACATCCTGTTCAGCAAACTCAAGGCGCAATTCCCGCAAGGCCTGGCTGGCAAGTCGATCGCCGTCTGGGGGCTGGCGTTCAAGCCGAACACCGATGACATGCGCGAAGCCCCCAGCCGCTATCTGATGGACGCGTTGTGGGCCGAAGGCGCCAGCGTCCAGGCTTACGATCCGGAAGCGATGTCCGAGTGCCGGCGCATTTACGGTTACCGCGATGACCTGCACCTGTGCGCCACCCGTGACGACACCCTGGAAGACGCCGATGCACTGGTGATCTGCACCGAGTGGAAGAATTTTCGCGTGGTGGATTTCGAGCTGCTGGCCGACAAGCTGCGCTCCAAAGTCATCATCGACGGACGCAACCTGTACAACCCGGAACAAGTGGCGGCTGCCGGCCTGCACTACAGCGGCATCGGTCTGCGGCACATCTCGCCTGACGGGTTGCGGTCATGAAAATCCTCGTCACCGGTGCGGCCGGGTTCATTGGTGCCCATTGCGTGTTGCGACTGCTGCGTGACGGGCATCAGGTAGTTGGTCTGGACAATTTCAACGGCTACTACGACCCGCAGCTCAAACTGGATCGCGTGCAATGGGTGCGCGATCAGGTCGGTGATTTCCAGATCGCCCGGGTTGACCTCGCCGATGCCGCCGCCGTCGACGCGCTGTTCGTCCGTGAATGCCCGCAAGTGGTGATCCACCTCGCGGCGCAAGCCGGGGTGCGTTACTCGCTGGAAAATCCACGGGCTTACATGGACAGCAATCTCAGCGGTTTCCTGAACATTCTGGAAAGCTGCCGGCATCACCCGGTTGAACACTTGATCTATGCCTCGTCGAGTTCGGTGTATGGCGCCAACCAGCACACCCCGTACTCGGTGCATGACGGCGTCAATCACCCGCTATCGCTGTATGCCGCGACCAAGAAAGCCAACGAGCTGATGGCCCACAGCTACAGCCACCTGTTCGGGATTCCCTGCACCGGCCTGCGTTTTTTCACGGTGTACGGGCCTTGGGGCCGGCCCGACATGTCGCCGATCCAGTTCGCCCGGGCCATCACCGAAGGCACGCCGCTGAAGCTGTTCAACTACGGTCGGCACCAGCGTGATTTCACCTACATCGACGACATCGTCGAAAGCATCGCCCGCCTCACCGACCATCCGCCACACAAGCATCCGGAGTGGGATCGCGAACACCCCGACGCGGGCAGCAGCATGGCCCCGTGGTGCCTGTTCAACATTGGCGGCCACCACCCGGTGGAACTGAAAACCTACCTGGCGCTGATGGAAAAGCACCTCGGTCAGAAAGCCGTGGTCGAGCTCTTGCCCCTGCAACCGGGCGACGTACTCAACACCTGTGCCGACACCGATGATCTGGCCCAGGCCACCGGGTTCCAGCCCCGGATCGAGCTGGATGAAGGACTGGGGCGTTTTATCGCCTGGTATCGCGACTACTACCCCACTGCCTATCGCCCACGCGCCGCGCGCGGCTGACCATCAGCGGAGGACTGCATGACTGGACATGAGAAAGGTGTACCGATCCAACAATTGGTTCGAGACAAACGCATGGATCCGGAACAACGAATGCGCCTCGACGCGGCGATCCACCGCCAGGGCCAGGGCTGGTTGACCGGTCGCGAGGGCGGCCGGCCGTGGCAACTGTCCCGCACCAATCGGGTGGTGGCCTGCCTCGGCGCGTTAGTCATTCTGGTGATGATCTCTCCGCTGTTGATCGGCCTGGCGCTCGCCATCAAGTTCACCAGCAAAGGCCCGGTGATGTTCGTGCAGAAACGCACCGGTTATCGCGGCCGCAAGTTCGGCATGTTCAAGTTCCGCACCATGGTCGCCAACGCCGAAGAACTGAAAGAGTCGCTGCGCCACCTCAACAAGCACGGTGCCGACGCGATCGACTTCAAGATCGATCAGGATCCGCGTATCACACGGATCGGCGGCTTCCTGAGGCGCACCAGCCTCGACGAACTGCCTAACCTGATCAACGTGGTGACCGGCGACATGCGCCTGGTCGGCCCTCGCCCGACCTCGTTCAACGCCTACCGATACAAGGACAGTCACCTCGCGCGCCTGGCGATCTACCCCGGCATGACCGGCCTGTGGCAGATCTCCGGACGCAGCAACATCGACTTCGACCAGCGCGTTGAGTTGGATCTCAGCTACATCGCCGAGCAGAGCCTTTTGCTTGATCTGAAGATTCTGTTGAAAACCCCTTTCAAAGTATTCAGCGGCCACGGAGCAAGCTAATGGACGGTTCAACCAACAAAAGCCTGAGCATCGCCAGCCCCAGCGAGTCGAACCTGACGTCGACCGTGCTGGACCTGGATCTGCGGATCCTGTTCCTGACCGCCGCCAACCCCGGCGCCGGCACCACCACCAGCGCCCTCGCCCTTGCCAGTCAACTGGCGCAGATGAGCAGCGGCCTGGTGCTCTACGTCGATGCCAGCCAGTCGGCCGGCAACCTCACCCAGCAACTGAACCTGAGCAAGGAGCGCGGCCTGCGCGACTTGCTGTTCAACCCGGACAGTCCTCCGCTGTTGCAGGACTGCGTGGTGCAGGTGTCGAGCCTGCCGTTCCACGTCCTGCCCAACGGCCGGCCGATCCGCACCATGGAGCACCTGACCGCCGAACGCCTGAGCCCGTTGCTCGACCAGTTGGGCAGCCAGTACCGCTTCGTGGTGATCGACGGCGATGCGGTGTATTCGGCTGCCGACACGCTGGTCATCAGCACGCAGGTCGATGGGGTGGTGTTCGTGGTACGCGCCGAGGACACCCGCTGGGAAGTGGCCCAGGCAGCCGTGCAACGGCTGACTCAGGCCGGGGCAAAAGTGGTCGGCAGCGTGTTCAACCGGCGCAAGTACTACATGCCCAAATGGCTGTACAAAAACCTGTAAGCAAACGCGAGGGATGACGCCATGAACGCCAAGATACTGGTTCTGCTGATGCTGCCGCTTGCAGGTTGCTCCAGCACCTCCGAAACCCAGAGCATGCCGGTGAATATCCTCACCGCCCCGCCGGCCAACGCCCAGGCCACCGACATGCCTAAAGTCGAACAGACTCTGCGTCCGCAGGATGTGCTGGATGTGATCTTCCACATCAGCACCAGCGGCTCGGACGCTTACCGCGTGCAGTCGGGTGACCAGATCGGCCTGAACTTCACCGCCGCCAGCCAGCTCAACGGTAACCAGTTGGTGCTGCCCGACGGCACCATCAACCTGCCGGGCGCCAACACGTCGGTGAAGATCGCCGGGCTGACCAGCGACGAGGCGCGGGATGAAATCCAGCGCGCCTACCAGCGCAAGCAGTTGTTCCAGCCCAACCGCAATCAGCTGACCGTGCAGATCATCAGCCCGCTGACCAACGAGCAGAACCTCAAGAGCGCCCTCAACCACCCGGCCACCGGCATGAGCCGCGAGATCACCGTGGGCACCGACGGCTACGCGAGCTTCCCGGAAATCGGCGCCGTGCCGCTGCAAGGCATGACCGTCAATCAACTGGAAACCTTCCTCAACAAGCGCTACGCGCAACTGCCGGGAAGGATGACCGTGGACGTGCTGCTCAAGTCCACCGCGGGCAACGAGATCTACGTGCTGGGTGAAGTCGGCCAGCCCGGTTCCTACCCGATCCGGCGGCCAGTCTCGGTGCTTGAAGCGCTGACCCTGGCCCGAGGCACCAACGTCAAGGCGCGGCTGGATTCAGTGGTGATCATGCGCCGCAACGGCAATCAGGTGCAGGCCGTGCATTACGACGTCGAGAAGGCGCTGTCCGGCGATGCCTCGCAGATCGCCTACCTGCAACCGGACGACATGCTTTTCGTGCCGAAGACCAAACTGGCCAGCGCCGGCGATCTGGCCCGGCAACTGGCCGACGTGGTGCTGTTCCAGGGCGTGGGGTTCAGCTTCGGCTACCGCGTCGACAACAAAGGCAGCAACAACAACTGACTCTCGGGTGACCTGACATGAATCCAAAGGAAAACTACCTGCATGAGTTCTTCAGGATCTTCTTCGCCAACAAGCGACTGGTGAAGCGTGTCTTCCTGATCTTTGCAGTGATCGCACTGTTGCTGCCGCTGGTGCTCAAACAGAGCTTCGATATCACCGCCCAGGTGATCGTGCAGTCGAAAAAACTCTCCCAGGGCGACGCCACAACGTCGCTGACCGTGGACAACGCCACCTTCATCCCGCCGTCGCTGGCGGACATGGAAACCGAAAGCAATATCCTGCGCTCGCCGGCACTGATCCGTCAGACCATCAGCGAACTGCGCGACAAGGGTGAATACACCCCGTCGCCCGGCGTCTTCGCCCGGCTGATCGGCGAGCCGTTCAAGCGCTACATCACCTCGCCGCTGCGCCAGTACCTGATCAACCCGCTGCGCAACCTGCTGGGGCTGGAGACGGATCCTGTGCGTGACACCGCCCTCGATGCGCTGACGCAACAGGCCATCGACAGCCTGAAGATTGAGACCCTGCCCGGCTCCAACGTGATCTCGATCGTCTACAGCTTCCCCGATCCGCATCAAGGCACGACGTTCGTTTCCGCCCTGCTGCAAAACTATCTGGTGAGCCGTCAGGCGCTGCAATCGATCGACCTGCCGCAGTCGTTCTACGAGTCGAAAAAACACCTGTACCAGGTGCGCCTCGATGGTCTGGAGGGCAACCGGCAAGCCTTGCTGGAAAGTGTCGGCGCGTCCGATCCGAAGGAAGAAATCACCTTCCGCCTGAACGCAATCAACACCGAAGAACAGGCGCTGAACCTGTATCGGGATCGTCTGCTGCAAAGCCAACGCTGGCTTGAGTACCTGAAAACCAGCCTGGCCGCCGCCAGCAACAACAAACTCAACGATTACACCTTCCCCTACACCTTCACCACCACCGTCGACAACGTGGCGTTCGAAGACCGGGAAATCAAACAGCTCGGCGAGCAGCTGACCACCCAGGTCAGCCGCTACATGAATGACCTGGCAGTGTTCCAGCCCGGCAGCGAGCCGATGCTGCTGACTCGCGAGCAGATCGCCCGCACCCGTCAGCAGTTCCTCAAAGTGGTGAGCAACCGCATCCAGGAACGCACCAATGACCTGGCCGTTGTCCAGCAGGTGATCGATCAGAAAACCGCGCGCATCGCCGAGTTCAAGGCCCGTATCCACGAGTTGCAGCAGACCCAGAGCAAGCTGCGGCAGATGGACACCGAAATCGACGCCCTGCACGCCGCGTTCTCGACCTACGCCCAGCGTTTCGCCGAAAGCAGCACCACCCGCTCGCTGAACGACGATTTGTCCAACGCCCGGGTCCTGAGCCCGCCGTTCGAACCGACCGAAGCGGCGTTCCCCAAACCGCTGCTGATCATTCCGTTCGGCCTGTTCACCGGCCTGCTGCTGGCGATTGCCCTGGTCTACGTGCGTGAGTTCTTCGATCACCGCTTCAAACACCCGGCGCAAATCAGCCACGAACTGGGCCTGCCTGTGCTGCTGGTGATCAACGACCAGAGCACTCAGCCGGGCAATCCACACAAGAACTGGACCGTGCCAAGCTTCGTGCACTGGGTGCGCAATTGAGCACCCCGTCCTCCCCGAACGCCGCCCTGCCGATCATTCATTTGCTCAGCAGCGGCGGCTTCTATGGGGCCGAGCGGATGTTGCTGGATCATTGCCTGGCGACACCGGGGCAGCATCAGGTGCTGTTTCTCGATGCGCCGCCGGAACTGATCGAGCGTTTTCGCGAGGCAGGCGTCGATGCACAAGGTTGCGCCGGGCTCGGTGCATTGCTCGGGCATCTGCGCCAGCGCCGGGCGGAATATCCGTTGATCAACACCCACAATTTCAAAGGTCTGTTGTTCGGCTGGATTGGCGCGTCGCTATTGCGTCTGCCACTGGTGATCACCCAGCACGGCTTCACCCCGCGCAGCCGCAAGCAAAAGTTCTACACCTGGCTGAGCCTGCAACTGTGCCGCACGGCATCGGTGGATCGGGTGGTGTGCGTGGCCGAAAGCATCGCGGTGCTGCACCGTCAGGCCAGCGTCCGTGCAGAAAAGCTGCAAGTGATCCCCAACGGTCTGCCGGCGGCGGTCGCTGACCCGATGCCGGCAGCCGATCATCAGCGCTGGCTCGCCGGTTACGTTGGCCGACTGAGCAGCGAAAAAGGCCCGGACCTGTTTCTCGATGCGCTGATCCCGCTGTGTCACCAGCATCCGCAACTCGACGCGGTGATGCTCGGCGACGGCCCGGAGCGCGAGGCGCTTCAGGCGCGGATCAACGCCGCCGGATTGCAACAGCGCATTCGTCTGCCGGGTTATCAGACCGACATGCGCCGCTGGTGGCAGCAACTCGACGCGCTGGTGATCAGCTCGCGCACTGAGGGCACGCCGATGATTTTGCTGGAAGCCATGCAGTCCGGGGTGCCGGTGGTGGCGTTCGCGGTCGGCGGGATTCCGGATGTGCTGGAAGACAGACATAACGGCCTGCTGGCCGCGCCGGCCGACAGCAGCGCCCTCGCCCGTCAGCTCGACACGCTGCTGAGTCAACCCGCGCTGGCGCGCAAACTGCGCGACAACGCCAAACGCACGCAACAGGACCGCTACGACCTCAAGGCCCTGGCCGAACGCTGGTCGCAGTTGTACATCCGCACGGCACGGGAGGCACGCGCATGATTTTCCCGCTCTCGATCGTCAGTCTGCTGGGTCTGGTCTGCATCGCCTTGCTGGCCAGTCCTTATCCGTATCTGGCACCCGGCGCGGTGCTCGGTCTGGTGGGGTTCGCGGTGCTGTACCGCAAGCCGACCTGGGGGCTGCTCGGCATCGCCGCACTGGTGCCGTTCGAGGGCTTCTTCAAGGACAGTTCACTGTCGGGCAGCAAACTCATCGGCGCGTCGTTGGCGGTGATCCTGATGCTGCAACTGGCGATGCACCAGATTCCCTCGGAACGCCTGCGCAGCAATATCTGGCGCTACCTGATCTGGTTCATGGTTCTGTACTTCCTGAGCCTGCTCAACACCGATGACCTGGGCATGTCGCTGGGTCACCTGCGCGAACTCAGCGTCGGTCTGATCCTGTTCGTCATCACCTTGCTGATCGGCCGCGAACTGAACCTCGACCTGTTCGCCCGACTGGTGACCCTGAGCGTCAGCGCCACCTGCGCCATGGCGATGTTCTCGACCAAATTCCAGGATCAGGGCCGCGCCGCCGGCCTGCTCGAAGACCCGAACGCCTTCGCCCTGCTGATCGCGTTTGCCGTACCGTTGGGCCTGCTGCTGGTGATTCGCGGCCCGAACCTGCTGCACCGCTTGTTCTGGGGCGCTTGCTGCCTGCTGTTGCTCGGCGGCATGACCAAGACCGAATCCCGCTCCGGGCTGGTAGTGCTGGCGTTGAGTCTGGTGATCGGTTGCTGGCACTACCGCGCGCAGCTGTCGCGGATTCGTCCGCGTCACTTGGGCTTTGCGATGCTCGGCGCGGCGATCGTGATTCCACTGGCGATCTACGCGATGCCTGCAGGCTACATTGCGCGCATCCAGTCCCTCAGTGTATTGAGTGCGGGAGCCAAGGGGCACAACGACGAATCCCTCGGACGCCGCGCCTCGTACATCGTGGTCGGCAGCCAGATGATCCGCGAAAATCCGCTGCTCGGTTCCGGCCCCGGCACCTTCCCGCTGCACTACGCTACCACCGGTTACGCCAAGGCGTTTTCCGCCAACCGCAAGATCGGCGACCTGTACCGCCGCGCCCACAACACCTACCTGGAAATCTTCAGTGAACTGGGGGTTCCCGCCGGCCTGCTGTTCGTCGGCATGCTCGGCCTGGGCCTGTACAACCTGATCCGCGCACGCCGCGCCTGGATGCAAAGACGCGACTGGGAACAGGCGGATCTGATGACACACCTCGGCGTGAGTTTCCTGTCACT
This sequence comes from Pseudomonas sp. SDO52101_S400, assembly GCF_054071635.1. Lineage (NCBI taxonomy): Bacteria > Pseudomonadati > Pseudomonadota > Gammaproteobacteria > Pseudomonadales > Pseudomonadaceae > Pseudomonas > Pseudomonas sp. SDO52101_S400. Next base: position 76,421 of record NZ_JBSVWF010000003.1, read on the forward strand.
GACGCTGTTCCTGATGTTTCTCAGTGCACCGAATCAGAAGTACGTGTGGATCATGCTCGCGCTGACCAGTGTCCTGCGCCTGAAAGCCGAGCAGGCACCGTTGACGGAGGCCCGGGCATGAGCCGGATCAGTGTTGTCATTCCGATGTTCAATGAGGCCCGGCACATTGGCCGCACCCTGCTGGCCGCGCAAAAAGCCGCCCACGCCGCCAGTGTCGAGTGCGAACTGATCGTGGTCGACAACGGCTCCACGGATGACGGCCCACAGATTGCCCGCCAGTTCGGCGCCCAGGTCCTGGTCATGCCGGGCCTGCTGATCGGTGCCCTGCGCAATCGCGGCACCGCCATCGCCACCGGCGAATGGCTGGCGTTCATCGATGCCGACATCGAGATGCCCGAAGACTGGTTGACCGGACTGTTCGCCCTCGAAGCCGAAGGTCACGCCGACGTGTTCGGGCTGGACCTGCACACCCCCGCCGCCGCGCCGTGGTACGCCGTGGCCTGGCAACGCCGAACCCAGCGTCCGGTCAGCCACGCGGCTCACGCCGTGGACTGGCTGCCCAGTGCCAACCTGCTGATGCGTCGACGCTGGTTCGACAAGGTCGGTGGGTTCAACGAAACCCTGCGCACCGGCGAAGACAAAGAGTTCACCCTGCGCCAGCGCGAACAAGGTGCGCGGTTGCTGTCGGTCAACGAAAGCGTCGCACTGCACTGGGGCTACGAGATGAACTGGCGCGAATGGATGGGCAAGGAAATGTGGCGCCAGGGCAGTCACCTGCAACTGCTGCGCACCCATGGTTTCAGCCTGCGCCTGTTGCGTTTCCCGTTGCTGTCGCTGGCGGCGTGGCTATTGGATCTGCTGGCGATTTCCGCGCTGCTCAACGGTTTCCCCCATCACGCCGCCGTCATGGTGACCATCACCACGATACCGGCGCTGGTGCTCAGCATCCGCCAGAGTCGCCAACAGCATGACCTCGGCCTGACCCTGCAATTGTGGGGGTTGCATTGGGTGCGCCTGCACCTGGCCGGTGCCGCGTTCGTTCTCAGTCTGTGTCACTGGAACGCCAGGAGGCCTGCCCGTGGCTGAGTTCATTTTCTGGATGTGCCTGCTGCTGCCGGTGTACGCCTATATCGGCTACCCGTTGCTGCTGACGCTGCTGGCGCCGCTGTTTCCGGCGTGGCGCCACAGCCCGGCGCCACCGCTGAACATCAGCATCGTGATCGCCGCGCACAACGAGGCGCGGCATATCGAACACAAGCTGCGCTCGCTGCTGTCTCAGGATTATCAGCCGGCCACCCTGCAAATCATTCTGGCCAGTGACGGCTCCACCGACGACACCGTGGCCTGCGCGCACAAGGTCGTCGACCCACGGATCACCGTGCTCGACCTGCCGCGTCAGGGCAAGGCCGCGACACTCAATGCCGGCACGGCTTTGGCCACGGGCGATATTCTGGTGTTCACCGACGCCGACAACCAATGGTCGCGGGAAACCCTCGGCTACCTGCTCGCCCCCCTGAGCGATCCGCAAGTCGGCGCCTGCGCCGGGCATATGGTGATCCCGGTCACCGGCGGTGGCTTGAGTGTCGGCGACAGCCTGTACCGGCATTACGAAGGCTGGCTGCGGCGGGTCGAGAACCGCACCGGTTGCATGGTCTCGGCCGATGGTGCGCTGCTCGCCCTGCGTCGCGAGTTGTTCGAGGACGTGCCGGCGGAGGTCAACGACGACTTCTTCATCAGCACCTGCGCGCCAGTGAAGTTCAAACGCATCGTCTACGTGCCCGAAGCGCAAGTGATCGACCACGGCGTCGATGAAGCGGACAAACAGTTCCGTCGGCGTCAGCGAGTTACCGTCGGCGGATTGCAAAGCCTGGCCCAGCGCAGTGAGCTGCTCAATCCGCTCAAGCACGGGCTGTATTCGATTGCGTTGATCAGCCACAAATTGATCCGGCGTCTGGCGCCGATTCTTTTGCTGCCGTTGCTGCTGAGCAATTTCTGGCTGTGGGACGACCACGGTTTCTATCGCCTGAGCCTGATCGCGCAACTGTTTGGCTACGCCATCGCGATTGCCGGCCTGCTGGATTCGCAACACCGCCTACCCAAACCGTTCCGCCTTGCGGCATTCCTGCTGGTGACACTGGCCGGGATGAGCATCGGCCTGTGGCAGTTCCTGCGCGGCCAGCGTTACGCCCAGTGGAACCCTGACCAAAACCGTTGAGAGGGCTCAAGCCATGGCGATCAAACAACTGATAAAACGCACCAGTGGCTGGCTGTATCTCAACTCGTCCGTGGGGCGAAACCAGTTGCACGGCGCCGGGGTGATCCTGATGTTGCACCGGGTGCTGGCCAACGATCGCGCCGCCGACCTGCCGCACCGCAACGAACTGTGCGTCGGGCCGAAAGCCTTCGAGCATTTGCTGGTGTGGCTGCGCAAGCATTTCGATTGCGTGCCGCTGATGGAAGTCCTCCAGCCCAACGCCCTGCGCAGCGAGCGCCCGCAAGTGGCGCTGACCTTCGATGACGGCTGGCGCGACAACGCCGCCAACGCCTTCCCGCTGCTGCAGAAACATCAGGTGCCGGCGAGCATTTTCCTCTCCACCGACTTCATCGGCAGCCGTCAGCGCTTCTGGTGGGAAAGCATCGGTGAAACCTTGTGGGGCAGCCACGGTGAAAAACCGCGCATGCACCTGATCGACTGCTTGCAGGCGATGCACCACCCGCTGCCGGTGTTGATGGACGACATCGATGTAGATCGTCGCAGCCTGACGTTGCTGCACTATCTGCAAAGCTTGAAGAGCTCTGACCCGGCAATGCTCGAACGCCTCACCGACGAGTGCCCGCCAGAGTCACAGCCCCAGGCGCTGGACTGGCATCAGGTGCGGGCCATGGAAGCGTCGGGGCTGGTGCGCTTCGGCCCGCACGGTGCCAGTCACGCGATCCTCACCCAACTCGACGACCTGCGCCTGAGAGAAGAAATCAGCCGCAGCCGCGACGCCCTGCACAACGGCTGCAACCGGCCGTTGCCGGTGTATTGCTACCCCAACGGCGACAACGATGCACGGGTTCGCGAACAGATTGCCAGCCACGATTACCCGTTCGCCCTCGGCACCGGCAGCGGTATCTATCGCGGCGCTGGCGATCCGCTGAACCTGCCACGTTTCGGCGTCAGCCAACGCACCGCGCGCAATCCGGAACTGCTGTCGTGGCGGATCTTTCGCGGGGCGCGACCATGAGTCGAGGCAGTTACCTCAAGCACCTGGCGCTGAGCATGGGCACCAAACTGGCGATGATCGCCCTGCGCCTGCTGAGGAATGTGTTGCTGGCGCGGATCCTCGGCCCCAGCGAGCGCGGCTTGTTTGCCCTGCTCAGCACCCTGCCCGACCTGATCAGCGCGGCCACCAGCGGCGGTTTGAATTCCGCCGTCGGTTACCAAGCCGCCAAGCAGCGGCCGATGGGGTTGCTGCTGGCCCAGGTGTTGGTCTTCGGTTGTCTGCTGGCAGGGCTGTTGACCTTGCTGGTGGTAGCGCTGGTGCGCGAGTTCGGCAGTGAACTGGACGTGACCGTGCAACTCGGCCTGCTGGCCTGGCTGTTGCTGCTGGCGGTGCCGTTGACCGTGCTCAAGAGCGGCCTGCTGACGTTGCACAATGCCTCCGGCGGCGTGGTCGCCTTCAACGCCTTGCGCCTGGTGGAATCCCTGGCGCCGCTGTTGTTGTTTCTCGCGCTGTTCTGGATGTGGAAAGAAGCGGCCCTGGAAGCGGCGCTGATCAGTTGGCTGGCGGGGATCAGCCTGGTGGTGCTGGCCGGTTGGGTCTGGCTCAAACGCGCACAGCCGCTGCAACTGCAATGGGATCGCGCCAGCCAGAACGAATTGCTGCGTTACAGCGCCCGCAGCCATCCCGATCTGCTGTTCCAGCAAGTCATCCTGCGCTCCGATTACCTGTTCATCGGCGCCCTGCTCGGCAGTACCGCGCTGGGTCATTACGCCATGGCCAGCGCCGCCGCCGAACTGCTGCTGATCGTTCCGGAAGCGGTGACCACGCCGCTGATGAAACGCCTGCTGCAACAGGACGAAGGCATGGACAAAGTTACCCCGTTGGCGCTGCGCCTGACCGCCACGGTGATGCTCGGCGCCTGCCTGACCATGGCCGTGATCGGCGAATGGTTGATCGTCACCCTGTTCGGCGTAGTCTACCAACCGGCGTATCCGGCGCTGCTGGCGTTGCTGCCGGGCCTGTTGGGCCTGTGCTACGCGAGCATTCTGCGGCTCGATCTGCTGGGCAAGAATCGCCCCGGCACGGTGTCATTGCTGATGGGCCTCGGTGCCCTGCTCAATCTGGCCCTGAACCTGGTAATGATCCCGGTCTACGGCATCGTCGGTGCGGCGGCAGCCTCGTCGATTGCCTATCTGGCCGTGACGGTGGCGATGCTGGTGCTGTATTGCCGGTTGAGTGGCGTGCCGTTCTGGCAAACCCTGATCATCCTGCCCGCCGACATCGCGCCGATGTGGCTGATGTTGCAGCGTCGCTTTTTACAACGGAAATCCGCATGAAACGCCTGGCCCTGCTGCTCGGTCTCGGTCTGTCGCTGGACGCCTTCGCGGCGTCGATGCGCTGGGGCGACATTCGTGACGGCAGCCTGTACCTGCAAGCGGATCGCCCTGACACCGTGACCGTGCGCTGGGCGCCGGCGTGGCAGGCGGACGCCAACGAAGAGCACCTGTACCTGCTCGACGGACAGGGCAAATTGCAGGGCGAGCGCTTCATCAAGGCCAGCGAAACCCGTGGCAGCCAGAGCTGGCCGTTGGCGCCGGGCGCGGCGAGCTATCAGTTGGAAATCCCCGGCTACAGCTTCCGCAATTACCGGGTCGAGCACGACGAAAACACCGTGGCATTGTTCGCCCCGGCCAAGGTGCATTTCAGCGCGGAAACCCGTGACGGCGATGAGCTGTTTTTCAAGATCGCGCCGGGGGAACACGCGGTGCTGGCGGGCAAATTCCACGGTGGCGTCAGCGCCCTGCAAGCGCAGCGGGTCGGCGACGGCCAACAGTTGTCGCTGGCACTGAAACCTTATCGCGCCTATTGGCAGTTCGATCAGGTCGCGCTGCCGGTCAGCGATCGCGAACAAGTCTGGCGCCTGCGTCTGCAAGGCAGCGGCAAAGCAGCGTTCTGGCTCGATGGCACGGCCAATCTGTTCGCGCAGAATCCGCAGCAGCTCAAACCGCTGCGCGAAGACGAAGGCCAGACCCGCCTGACCCTGCACGACAAAGTCCTCGGCCGCACGCCGGACCTGGGCATCGCCCTGCCCTATGTGATGCCGCCGCCCGCCAGTCATGCGGCGCTCGATGCGCTGAAACCGACGGCCGCCAGTTACTACAGCTTCGTCGATGTGACGGCGAAAAAACCGCAGTTCGAAGATGCGTTTCGCCAGGTCTATCAGGATCGTTTCGGCATTCGTCAGGACATCACTTTGCTCGCCGGCAGCCAGCGTCAGGCGGACCTGCGCGCCGATGTTCAAAGCAACGGCGGCCTCGACGCCTGGCTCACGAGTACACGACGGCTTGGAGGCAAAGGCACGCACTACATCGGTTTTGCCGACGAACCGAACCTCAACTATTCGAGTTACGAGCAATACCGCTCGATCTTCACCAGCATGGCCCGCCAAGTGCGCAGCGATCCGGCCAATGCCAAGGCCGGCGTGCGCATTGCGATGCCGGCCAGTTCGCGGCTGGTCAACGGCCCGTTCGCCGACAACGCGGCAAACAAACGCGGCATCGACTGGGCCCGGCGCCTGCTGGGCGAGTCCGCCGATCAGGTGGATGCACTGGCGTGGCACGAATGGATGATCCGCGACCTGCTCGCCACCCGCGTCTACCGCGACAGCGTACGCCGGGCCGCCGATCTGGTCGGCCTCGATGCCAAGGGCCAGCCGCGCAAGGCCTTGCTGCTGGATCAGACCAATCTGTCCAGCGGCTCAAGCCTCAGCCCCTACGATCAGGAAACCCATTACACCTCGCTGTGGTGGGCCTCGGTGGTGATCAACGCCTCCCAGGACGGCTTGCTGACGATGCTCAACTGGTTTCAGGCCGCCGATGAGCCGGAATACCCCAAGGGCATGTTGCGCGTCTCGGCGGATGAACAACACTTCGAACTCAAACCGGTGGGCCTGGCCCAGCAGTTCATCCAGCAACATTGGCTGCACAAGGTGTTGTGGCTGGAAAACGATGCGTTTGAAGTCGATGTGCTGGCGATGGCTGGCGACGATCAGCGCGGGTTGCTGGGCGTCAACAAGGGCACGCGCTTGCAGCGTGTCGATCTGGCGGGGGCCAAGTGCCCGTTGAACAACGGCGCCCTGCGCTACTTCGGCGCCGACAACCGCAGCCGCGACGCGCCCTTCCGCTGCCAGGACGGTCGTGTGCGTTTCGAGTTGCCGGGGCAAACCCTGTTTTCTCTGAGCTGGAGCGCTTGATGAACCGTCCGTTGATGTCCTGCCGCGCAGGCCACTTGCCGCGCGATGCCACGTCATCAGGAGTAACGACCATGAACGTTGTGAAAAAAATCAGCGAGCACATCAAACAAAAAGGCCTGCGCGCCACGTTGGCCAAGGTGTGGAAGCACTACGTCTTTTCCCATCAGGAATTGCTGTGGATGGAGCGCGACCTGGTCAGCCCGGTGCCGCCCCACAGCCTCAAACCCTACCCGCCGCTGCGGGTGGTGAAGATCACGCCGGACAACGCCAGCGCCTTCGCCCGCTACTTTGGCGACCGCGTCGGCACCATGGCCGAGCTGGCTAACGAAGGTCACACCGGGCACATGCACCTCGACGATCAGGGTGACGCAGTGGCCTTCATCTGGGGCAGCGCCCGGGACTATTTCGACCGGCACTACTACGGCTGCATGTTCCCGGTTAAACCCGGTGAGTTCTTTGAATTCGGCGGCGAACTGACCCGCGCCTACTGGGGCACCGAACTGTCGGTGGACCTGCAACTGGAACTGTGGAAAGCCATGGCCGCCCAGGGCTGCGACAAGGTCGTGGACGTCTGCGAGTTCCACAACATCCCGGCGCTCAAGCTGCACCTGCGCATGGGCTACACCGAGCAAGGCCGGATCATGAACGTCTACACCCTGTTCGCCCGCTGGCGCTTCTACCGTGAAACCCGCTACAGCGGTTCGCGTCTGGACGCGTTGCGCAAACCTTCCCGTCCCTCCGTCACAGCAACGGCGACCTGAGCCTATGGCGCGATTCGAATGGCGCACCTCGTTGTGCGCACCTGACTTCCCGGCAGCGGCCTATGAAGCGCTGCGCCTGCGGGTGACGGATCACACGCCGTTCAACAGCCTCGGCTGGTTGATCGCGGCAGAGCAGACACTCGACGCGAGTGAGCATCTGCACATTCTGCTGGGCTGGGAAGCGGACGAATTGCGCCTGTGCCTGCCGCTGGTGGCCGGCCGTGAACGCTTTGGCGGAATCCCCTTTTGCGTGGTGCATCACCTCGGTTATCCGCTGGCGGACCGGCTGGCGCTGCTGTCCGTGCTTGAGGCCAACGACATGCGCCAGGCGTTGTTGCTCATCCGTCAGCGCATCCCCCACGCCTTGCTGCAACTCAACGAGCTGTCTGAGCCGGCGGGGGAAGAAAGCGCCCTCACCGAATGGATGGCGCGCAGCTCGACCGGCGAACGGCGCTTGAGCTGTCGCGTACCTGTGCACCTGATCAGCGAAGCCGACCTTCAGGAAGTCTCCGGCGATCCACGCTACAAACTGCGCCGTGCGCGTAAACGCATTGCCGCGTGTGGCGCTATCGTGCGGCGGATCATTCCGGATGCCCTGACCATGGGCCCACTGTTGCAAACCATCAGCGAAGTCGAAGCCGTCAGTTGGAAAGGCGACGAAGGCGTCGGCATCTTCGCCAGCGAACGCAGCCGCCGCTGCATCGAAAGCGCCTTCACCGCCCTCGCCGCCCAAGGCCTGGTGCGCGTGGTCACGCTGGAGCTGGACGGGCGCTGCATCAGCTACCGGCTCGGCCTGCTCGAACAGGGCCGGCTCTACGATTACAACCTCGCCTTCCTGCCGCAATACGCCGATCTGGGCAGCGGTCGGGTGTTGCTGGAGGAATGGATTCGCTGGGGCCTGGAGGATCACTGGCGCTGGATCGATGCCTCGCGGGTCAGCCTGGAGAACTCCAGCCATCAACTGCACGAACGCATGACCGGGCAACTGGAACACTGGCGCTGGAGCTTCTACTCCTGGCGCCCGAGCGGTCTGTTGCTGGGGCTTGGACTGCGCGTCTGGCAACGGCTCAAACCGAAACTGCAGCAGTGGCGGGCCCGGCGTCAAACGGCAAACGCCAAACCCGCCGTCAAACCCGGCGCCATCACCATGGAGGGCGAACATGCCTCGCCAAGTCATAGTCAACGCTGATGATTTCGGCCTGACCCCGAACGAGAACGCGGTGATCTTCAGTGCGTTTCAGGCCGGGGTCATCAGTTCCGCCACGGCCATGGCCAACATGCCGGCGTTCGAAGCCGCCTGCGCGATGGCCCGCCATCACGTGCTGGAGGGCCGGATCGGCCTGCATTTCAACCTGACGTATGGCCGGCCGCTGAGCCAGGCGATTCTCGCCCGCCCCACCTTCTGCGACAGCCAGGGCGTATTCGACCTCAACCTGCCACGGCACAGCCTGTGGCTCGGCCGAGCGGATCGCGAGGCGGTGCAGGAGGAATTGCAGGCGCAGTGGCAACGCTGTGTCGATCATGGCGTGCGCCCGAGTCACATCGATTCCCATCAGCACGTGCACAACATCTGGCCGATCGGCGAGATCGTCGCGCGCTTCGCCGCCCACCAGGGCGTACCGGTGAGGCTGGCGCGCAATCTGGGGCAAAACCTCAGCCTGCCGAAACGCATATTCAAAGGCTTGCTCAACCGACGTTTGCAAGGACTGGCCGGTGCGACAGCGGACTACGTCTGCACCCCGGTCGACCTGCGCAACGAGCCTGCGCCGACCGACGGTGTGCTGGAAATCGTCGCGCATCCCAATCAGCTCGGGGCTGATTTCGGTGATGCCTATCTACAACCCGGAGAGTCCTTGAGCCGCGTGTTAGAGCAGCGGCTGGCGGGCGTTCCACGGATCTCCTACACCGACCTGAACAAGGATTTTCTAAGCGGTGCCGCGGCACTCGATTGAGTTACACAACTGGCAATACTTTCGAAGATGGCACTTTGAAATGAACTTGCCAGCTTGATCTATACCCACAAAAGCCACATCCAAAAACACCCGGGCTTCGGCCACGGAGGGCATCATGAGCGTCATCGAAAAGCTGCGCGAACGCATCAAGCAAAAAGGCCTGGGCCGCACCTTCGGCACCTTGTGGAAACGCTACGTGTTCTTCCATTGGGAACTGCTGTGGATGGAACGCGACCTGATCAGCCCGGTGCCACCGCACAAGCTGCGCCCTTATGAAGGCCTGCGCAAAGTCGACATCACGCCGCAGAATGCCGGCGCCTTCGCCAAACACTTCGGTGACCGCGTGCAGACCATGGCCGAACTCGCCAGCGAAGGCCACACCGGGCACATGTACCTGGACGCCGACGGTCACGCCGTAGCCTTCATCTGGGGCAGCACCCGGGATTATCACGACCGTCACTATTACGGCTGCAACTTCCCGGTCAAACCGGGCGAGTTCTTCGAATTCGGCGGCGAAATGACCCGCGCCTACTTTGGCAGCAGCCTGTCGGTGGACGTGCAAGTCACCCTCTGGCAAGCCATGGCCGCCCAGGGTTGCCACAAGGTGGTGGACGTCTGCGAAACCCACAACATCCCGGCGCTGAAGCTGCACATTCGCATGGGCTATCACGAACAGGGCCGCGTCACCCACGTCTACGGCCTGTTTGGTAAATGGCGGTTCTTCCGCGAGACGCGCTATGAAGGTTCGCGTCTGGAACCGTTGCGCAAACCGGGGCGGCCGGTGGTGACGGCGGCTGCGCAGGCTTGAATTGAAGAAGGCGGCCAATCGGCCGCCTTCATAACGCTCAATTCGGACTTCAGTTTTTCACCCCCACCCACGTAAAACACATCGGCATCTGCGCCTCGCGGTTCAAATACTGGTCATACGCCTCTTCCCGGTTCGAATGCGGGTATTCCTTGAAGTGCGCGATGTTCAGTCCGGCCTCGATGGCGGCGGTGAAGATGGCGCCGAGGTTGTGCACGAACCAGTACGACGGCGCGGCCTGTTGTTCGACCTTGCCGACGTAGACGATCGGTTCTTCCTGCACGAATGGTTCTTCGCGGAAATACGAGGTCGCGAGGCGAAACGGATCTTCGGCGTCGGGATCGACCATTTCCAGGAACGGGTGGGTTTCGTAGATCACCAGCTGCCCGCCCGGTTTGAGGGTCGAGGCGACGTGGCGGAAGAACTCGCCGATGTCGGGCATCCAGTTGAGGACGCCGATGGTGATCAGCGCCACGTCGAAGCGAGCGCGCAATGATTCGGGCAGGTGATGAATATCGGTTTCGATGAATTCGGCGTTGTGCGGCGAACGGCTGTTCAACTCCCGGGCCTGTTCGAGAAACGCCGCCGATTGATCGACACCGACGACGCTTCGCGCACCCAGCGCGAACAGCGAGAGGCTCTCGCGGCCATTGTTGCAGCCCAGTTGCACGACGTCCTTGCCAGCGACACCGACCTGCTCCAGCAGCCCGCGCAGGGTTTCGTCGAGGCAGGAAAAGTCAGCCTGGGTGACCTCTTTCAGCAAAGCCTGCCAGTCAGGGGAATCCTGGTGATGACGGGCAGAATCGTTCCACGCCTGACGATTGCTTTCGATGGCGTTCTTGTTGTTTGGCACTTCCATGGCGCACTCCGCACGATGCTCTTGATTGAGCGGCCCGAGTCTAGTTGAGCCCGCGGATCCAGGTTGTTGCGAACTTGTAAGCCAATGGCCGGCTATAGTTAATAGCCTTGGGGAAAACCGCTTCCACAGGTGCCGCCATGCAAACGTTCAACCGGCTGCTGTTATCCGCCTGTCTGCTCGCCGCCACGCAGGCGCAAGCCCTCGACAGCAATTTCAACTACTACGGGCCGAACCAGCCCTTCGCCCACCCGGCGCCGCCGTCGCTGAATGCCCAGCCGCCACGGCCGTTCGATGACACCCAGCCACAGGATTTTGTGGTGATCCCCGATCGCCACGACTTCCACGATTCACAACTGCCGACCGTGGCCGATGCGACGGTGCGGGTGTTTATCCGCACGTACGATGCCGAGCGCGGCATTTACGTCAACGACGAAGTGCTGGATCCGACGTGCCTGCTGGAGTGCCTGAGCCCGCCGAATCCCCGGAGTAACGCGGTCTACCACTGACGCTTGTCCGGGCGCGCCAGGCCGAGCTTCTCGATGCGATAGCGCAACATGTCGCGACTCAGGCCCAGCAAGCGGGCGGACTTGGTGACATTCCAGTCGGTCTTGTCGAGCATTTTGCGCACCATGTCGCGCTCGACCTCCGGCAGGTTCATCGACTCGGTGTTGCTCGCCGGGCGCGGCTCGAAATGCGGCACTTCGTGATGCTGATGCTGATGCAGCGGCGGTTCGTCGACCAGGCTCATGCACACGTTCAACTGGTGCGCGGCAATGGTGTCGCTCGGCGCCAGCAGCACGGTCTGTTCGAGCATGTTACGCAGTTCGCGCACGTTGCCCGGCCAGGTGTAATTGAGCAGCAACTCTTCGGCCTGCTGGCTGAAATGCAGGTTCGGTTTGCCGTAGCGCTTGCCGTGACTGGCGAGAAAATGCCGGGCCAGCAGCAGCGCGTCGTCGCCCCGGGCATACAGGCGCGGCACCTTGATCGAGATGATCCGCAGACGGAAGAACAGGTCACGGCGGAACTTGCCCTGCTGCACCATCTGTTCGAGGTTGCAGTTGGTGGCGCTGATCACCCGCAGGTTGACCTTGCGCTCCTTCACCGAGCCGACCCGGCGAATGGTGCGATCCTCCAGCAACTTCAGCAGTTTGGCTTGCAGCACCAGATCCATTTCGCCGATTTCGTCAAGAAACAGCGTGCCGCCGTCGGCCGCTTCCACCAGCCCGACGCGGCGATCCTTGGCATCGGTAAATGCGCCTTTCTCGTGGCCGAACAGCTCCGATTCCACGAGGTTGGCAGGAATCGACGCGCAGTTGAATTCAATGAACGGACCTTTGCTGCGCGCGCCGTCGAAATGCAGCGCACGCGCCACCAGTTCCTTGCCGGTCCCGGTCTCGCCTTCCACCAGCACCGGCGGCAGATCACCGTTGGTCATGCGGCGTTCGGCTTCGAGCAGTTGGCCGATGGTGTTCTTCAAATGCTGCATCGGCGCCGATTCACCGATCAGCGCCTGCACCCCGGACTTTTGCGCCTCACGCTCCTGATAGAACGACAACGTGCGCTCCATCCGTTCAGTGGCCAGAGCCTTGTCCAGCAGCAGTTTGAGCTCCGGCAACGCGACCGGTTTGGTGACGTAATGAAAGGCGCCCTCCTTCATCGCGACCACCGCATCTTCGACGTTGCCGTAGCCGGTCATCATGATCACTTTCAGATCCGGCGCGCTGATGCGCAGCTTCTGGATCAGGTCGTGACCACTCATGCCCGGCAGCGAGTTGTCGGTCAGCACGATGTCCGGCATGAAGCTTTCCAGTTGCTCCAGCGCGTCTTCAGCCGAATGACAAACCGTCACCTCGAAGTCTTTGCGCTCCAGGTAGGTCTGAATATTGTCGGCCAACAGTTCGTCATCCTCGACCAGCAGAATGCTGTGTTCCATATTCCCCTCCCGATGCCACTTTAAAGTTGAGACTGACGCGGGTTCCTTCCTGCTCGCGGCTGGTCAATGCGACCGAGCCCTGAAAACGCTCCATGATTCTTTTGACCAGTGCCAGGCCAACCCCGAGGCCGCCCTGCTTGGTGGTGAAAAACGGTTTGAACACCAGCTGTTGCTGCTGCGCACTCATGCCTTTGCCGGTGTCGCCCAGAGTCATGCACACCTGGCCGGCGTGAGGCGTCTGAATGTCGACACTCAGCACGCCACCCTTGGGCATCGCTTCCAGGGCATTGGCAAACAGGCTATTGAGAATCTGCGTCAGCAGCACCTTTTGACTGACGACCGGCGGGCAGTCTTGCGGGCTGAATCGCACTTCGACCTCGCTACGACGGATCAACGCATCAAACGCGCCAAGGGTGTCTTCGACCGCCGCCAGCAGGTCCACCGCTTCGCCGTCATCGTTCATCGGCCGCAGTGACACCAGCAACTCGCGCACCCAGCGCGACATGCGGTCGACCTGGCTGATGATGTCGCCGATATTGCGCTGGGCGCTCTGGCTGGCCACCTCCTGAGCCAGTTCGGCGCTGGAGCGGATGGTCGCCAGCGGGTTGCGCAGGCTGTGGGCCACCGCCGAGGACATCTCGCCCAGAGCGACAAAGGTTTCGTTGCTGATCAATTGCTGTTGCTGGCTCTGCAGCAAGGTCGAGGCACGCCGTACGATCCAGAACAACCCCAGGTATATCGCCGCGCCACCGAGAATCGTCGCTGCCCAGATCGCGGCGAAACCACGGTCGATGCGGTCCACCAGGTCCTCCGGCTCCTTATAGATTTCAACCATGGCGATAACTTTGCTTCCGTCGGCGTTGAACATCGGAATGTAGTTTTCGATGAACAGGTATTTGGGCTCGCGGGACAGCTTCTGTTCGGGTTTTTCATCGTCGATCTTGTGATAGCTGGAAGACACCGGCACTTTCATTTCGAAGGACTCGTCCAGCTCGTCATCGTCCTCGAATTTCACCCCGATCAGCTCTGGGTTGGTCGACCAGATCACCGAGCGATCCAGGGCGTAGACCGTCGCCAGCAGGGTGTCCGGCAAGTGTTCGACATGATCGAGAAACTCGGCCCGGGCGGCGGCATGGGCTATCGGGTCGACGTCGGGGTAGTTTTCGCTCTGACGCAGGTCGAGCATTTCGCCCATCGTGCGCAGCGGTGTGATGCCGGCATGGCGCATTTCCGCATCGCCGATGGCCTGGACGAACTGCGCCGTCAGCAGCGCATCGCGCTCCACGCTTTCGGTGACCACAAAACGCGTGGAGATATAGCCCAGCCCCAGCGCCACCGCCGCGATGATGAAAAAACTGGCCAGCGAGAACCAGCGCAACAGGTTGAACTGCCCGCCCCAACTCTTGATGGCTGCTACCGCGACATTCGGTGCAGGTGTTTTTTGTTCTTCCAGTCGTTGCATGGGGGTGCCCTGGCGTTTTGTATCGAACCGGTTACAGCCACCTCACGACTGAGTGTAGGTGGCAATGACCGTGATACAGGACTCAATGATGCTATTTAGCCGCTAGCGCATGCGACTCACCGTTTCGCTGCTCGCGGCGGGACTTATTGGCGTCAACGCCCCGTCAGCCAAGGGCTGCGTGGTCGGGTGCTGGCGCTCGGTTTCATCGCGCAGAAAGTCGATGATCGACTGCGCCGACAGCTCGTCCAGACGAAGGTTGGGCATCGGGATCCGCGCGTATTGTTCGAACAGTTGCAGCGCGATCGGGTCTTTTTCCGCCAGTACCCGATCCGGCTCGCGGATCCAGCGGTTGAGCCAGGCCGGGTCACGCTGGCGGGTCACGCCGATCAGATCCGGGCCGATATTGCGCATGCCGATGCCTTCGCCATCCTGCGGGCCGAGGCTGTGGCACGAAGCACAACGGGTGCGGAACAGTTCTTCGCCGTTGCTCGGCGGACGAATTTCCGGCGCATTGGCGTAGCTTTCCTCGATGCTTGGCTGTTTCCAGTTCTGCAAGGTGTTGGCCAGTTGATCGGCGAGGATCCACGGATTTTCGAACGGCGACGCCTTCATCCAGCGCCCGGTGCTCTGGTTGCCGACAATCAGGCTCAGGTTGTGATCCTTGGTGCGGCCGTTGTCGACGCCTTCGATGAACAGCCCGAGTTTCTTGCGCAGGTCAGTGACGTCTTCGAATTCACCGGTAAGGAATTTCCAGCCGGGGCCGACCTTGAAGCGTTGCGCATAAGCCTTGAGCACTTCGGGGGTGTCGCTTAGAGGGTCGATGCTGATCGAGTAGAAAAAGATGTCCTGCCCGACCCGGTCTCCCAGCAGTTTCTGCACCTGGCGCAGGCGTGCGGTTTCCAGAGGGCAGGAGTCGCTGCAAGAGGTGAAGATGAAGTTGATCACCACCACCTTGTCTTTGATCAGGTCATCGAAAAAACGCACCTGCTTGCCGTCCTGATCGATCAGCAGGGTGTTGGGGAAATAGTCGCCACCCCAGGGGGTGGCGGATTCGCTGGCGCCTTCGGGCAGCGCTTGATGGGCGGTGAGCACCTGACTGCCGAGCAGGCAGGTGACCAGCACCAGGATCAAGTGCATGCCGAGGGCGCGGGAGCGCGGCGTTGGCTGGGTCATGTCGGCTCCCTCCCTGCTCATGGTTTCACGGTCACTTGCGGGCCGAGGCCGTCGCCAGTGCGGAAGGTTGGCAGCGCGGCGGAGTTGACGTAGCGCACGCCATCCCAGCTCGGCAGCGGTGTCGGCATCAACTGCAGTTGCCCGGGTTTCTCCAGGTCCCAACGCAGCAGCATCGAGTTGTCCTCATGCTGGGTGTTGTGACAGTGCTCCATGTAAGTCCCGGCGAATTCGCGGAAGTTGATCGCCATTTCCACGCTGTCCAGCCCGTCGGCTTCGGAGCCGATGCGATAGACGTCCTTGCGTGCCCATTTTTCCCACTCAGGCGGGGCCTTGCCGCCACGGCTGAGGATGATCCCTTCCTCGAAGTGCACGTGCACCGGATGGCTCCAGCCCTTGCCGCCGAGCTTGATGTTCCACACTTCCAGGGTGCCGAACCCGGCGGTACCGGCGTCGGTCGGGCCGCTGGCCAGTTTGGTCGAGGCGTTCAACCGGCGCGGGTCCATGTGGAAGCCGAAGCCGCCATCGGTCTTGACCGTCCACGGTGCTTCATCGGTGCCGTCGCTGCGGCCGAAGGTGAAGGTACGGTGACGGGCGTTGGCCAGCCGCGCCTTGTCGGCGGCGTTGTCGCGGTGAATCTTCAGCGGAATCATCACCATGCCTTCAGCCTTGCCAGGCTTGGCCGGTTCGTAGGCCGCCGGGTCCATGGCCAGATCCTGGCCGGTGTAGGCCTTGACGTTGAGCTGCAAGACCTTGCCCACCGCCGGATCGCCCTTGTCCCATTGCGGGCCCTTGCTGGTCTGTTTGATCACCGCCAGGTACTTCTCGGAGAGCACGTCAGACAGCGAGATCGTTTCTTTCGGGCCTTTGCCGTCGTCCTGGGCCTGAAGGTTGACGAAGAACAGCTTGTCACCCGGTTTGATGCCGTTTTTCGAGAAGTTGACGATGATGTCGAACCGCTCGGCGATGCCCTGGGTCGGCAGGATCGCGTTGTGGTTCTGTTTGTCGCCGTCGGCATCGAGGTCCATCGAGCCGTCGAACGGCACGCTGTGCTCCATGATGTTGCCGTCGTTGGCGATCATGTGAAACGGCACGCGGCTATAGGAAACGCCGGAGTTCTTCGGCCCCTGGAATTCGCCGCCGGTACCTTTGATTTCCCTTACCAGCGCGAGTTTGAAGTAGCGCGACACCGAACCGTTGAGGATACGGAACCGATAACTGCGCGCGCGCACGTCGAGGGTCGGTTTCCACTGCCAGTTGACCAGCACCTGATCGCCGATGAAACCGTCGGTGTTGAACGGGTTGAACCACAGCTGGCCTTCCTGATCCCAGGCCTTGTCAGCGAACACCAGGTTGACGTCGTAGTCGCGGTTACCCCACGGCAAGGCGCTGCCGCTGGGGAAACGCAGGTTGACCCCGTCGTTCACCGATTCGTTGCCGCGATCCAGGGCGCTGTAGTAGTTCATCATCGCCGCGTTGCCCTTGTAGACGTTCTGCGCGGTGAAATCGAGCATGTGGTCATGGAACCAGTGAGTGCTCATGGTTTCGCGCCAGTCGCCACGGATCTTGATGGTGCCGTGGTCGCAGGTCTTTTTCGCAGGCTGCAGGTCGTTGACCCACAGGGTTTCCCCCGGTGCACAGGGGAACGCTGCACGCGGGTCTTCGGCCTTGGTGTTGATGCTGTCGTAACCGGCGAGCTGGATCGGCCAGCGATAGTCGTAGTACTGGCCGGGGAAGAAAAACGCGTTGGCATAGCCGTCGCTTTCCGCCGGCGCGTGGCCGTTGTGTTCGTGGGTGGTGATGGTGTGCAGGCCGAAGCCCCGGTTGGCCGAAGGATCGATCGGCAAGCCGTTGTAGTGACGCATCATCACCGGTTGGCCGTAACGCACCATCAACAGTTTCGGCGGCAGCGTGCCGTCGAAGGTCCACACCGAGTTGTGGTTCTGTACCGGCATGGCCGGATGGAAGCGTGGATCGACGCCCTTGGCCGTGCCATCAGTCGCCGGCACGCCAGCAACGTTGTGGTACAGCCCGCCGGGGCCGAATTCGCCCACCGCATAGCCATGCATTTGCCGGCTGTCACGCAGGCCGCCATTCAGACGCGCGCCGGTCTGCACGGTCTTGTAGGCAACTTGCGGGTAGAACTCGTTCCAGCGCTGGTGAGCCCAGCCTTTTCCCGGTGGCCGGCCTTCGGCGGACGAGCCGATGTGGCGGTTGAGGAACAACTCGATCTGCGCCTGCCACGGGTTGCGGTCGACTACGTTGGAGAACTGGCTCGGGAACGGTGTCAGCCCAGGCTGACGCAAAAACGCGTCCAGCGCCGTGCCGGGCGGTGCGCTGCGGGCAACGCTGTTCGGGTCCTGGGCCGGCGCCGGGCCGATGGCGGCTGGCGGAAAACTCAGCGGTGCGGCCGGTGTGGTCGGGTCGAGTTTTTCCGGGCCGAACTCTTCGAACAGGGTCAACTGCTGGGTGAATGGCTGCGCGCCATAGAGCGGGCTCGGCTTGCCGTTCGTGGGGTAGTTGAAACTGGTCTGCACGGTGGGCGGCAGGATATTTTCCGAACGCGTGGTGTTGCGCGTGCCTTTCACCCCGTCAGGCAGATCGAAGGAATCTACGTTGGCCTCGGGCATGGTCAGGATGGCGTTGAGGGCCGCCGGTTCATCGGCCGGCTCGTCGTAGTACGCCGACGGGTCGGAGGCTTCCGGCTGATTCTCGTCATCGATCGGGCTCGCTCGAACCCCGGCCATGGTGCCGAGGGTCAAAGCCAGAAAGACGCTTAACGACGTCAGCAGGAATAACTTGTTGGGGTAACGCGTTGCTCTGTCCATCACCAGCCGCCTCATCTAAGGAAGGGGTGATGGTGTTTTGCAATTACCTCGCCAAAGTATTAATCCCCGCTGAAACAAGCTGTTACAGACGCTGTTGCATTCCCCACTCCCCGGTGACTGGGGCCTGACACCCGCTCCTGGGGGAAGTTCACCCCAACTTACTGGATGAGCTGAAACGCCAGACGAACGGTGGTGCCCTCGCCCTCTCGGCTGTCCAGCGTCACGCCGCCGCCAAAGCGCTCCATGATCCGTTTGACCAGCACCAGCCCTACGCCGAGTCCGCCCTGCTTGGTGGTGAAGAACGGCCGGAACGCCATGCTGCGCTGTTCTTCGCTCATGCCTTTGCCGGTGTCACTGAGCATGACACTGACGCCACGATTATCCGTCGGCTCAAGGGTGATGGTCAGCGTGCCGCCCTTGTCCATGGCTTCCAGGGCGTTGGCCAGCAGGCTGTTGAGGATTTGCGTCAGTTGCACAGGCTGGCTCAGCACCATGGGCGTTTGTTGCGGATGAAACACCACGTGCACACCGGCCCGGGCGATCTGTTGTTCGAACGCAACCAGACTTTCATGCAGCGCCGCCACCAGGTTCACAGGCTCCGGCTCGTCGTTGAGCGGTCGCAGCGATTGCAGCAGTTCGCGCACCCACTTCGACATGCGGTCGACCTGACCGATGATGTCTTTGATGTTCTTCTGCGCCGGCCCCGCGTCGAACTCCAGGGCCAGTTCGGCACTGGAGCGGATAGTCGCCAATGGATTGCGCAAACTGTGCGCCACCGCCGAGGACATCTCACCCAGCGCGACAAAGGTTTCATTGGCAACCAGTTGTTTTTGCTGCGCAGCCAACAGAATCGCCGCCCGGCGCACGATCCAGTACAGCCCCAGATAAATCAGCCCGCCGCCCAGCGCGGTGGCCAGCCAGATCAGGGTCAGGCCACGCTCCATGCGGGCGATCAGGTCTTTGGGTTCCTTGTAGATCTCGACCATCGCCGTGACGTTCTTGCCATCGGCGTCGAACAACGGGATGTAGTTTTCGATAAAGATGTAATCCGGCGGCACCACGAACTTCTGCTCCTCACGCCCCTTGTCGACGTCGTGATAACTGGCCGACACCGGAATCTTCTCGTTGAACGCGCGATCGAGGTCTTCGTCGGCATGGATACGGGTGTTGACCAATGCGGGGTTGGTCGACCAGATCACCAGGCGATCCGGTGCATAAACGTTGGCGAGGATCACATCCGGCAGGTGCGCAATGTGATCGAGAAACTCGCCCCGGGCGCTGGCCCGGGCTGCCGGGTCGACATCGGGAAAGTCCTTGTCCTGGCGCGGATCCAGCAAGTCACCCATGGTGCGGATATTCGGAATCGAGACGTGGCGTACCTCCGCCGACGCGATGGCCTGGATGAACTGCGCGGTCAGCAAGGCATCGCGCTGCACGCTTTCCTCGATCACGAACCGCGTCGACACCGCCCCCAGCGCCAGGGCCACGGTGCCGATCACCGCCATGCTGATGAAGGAAAACCAGCGCAGCAGATTGAACGGTTGCCTGCGCGACCCCAGGCGCAGGCTGCTCTCCTCGACCGGTAGCGATTTTGATTGCATGTTCATGGCGGCGACTTCCCGATACGTCCCTATAGGGTTATAGCCCACGGTTGGGTGATTGCCCGGATGCGGGGGGTGAACGGCCCCGGTGTCGCCGTTCAACGGAGTCGAGAATGCGCTGAACAGATCAGCGGCTTACAAAGCTATGCAACGAAGAAGGTTATCGATCCTCACGGGTGTGCCACAGCCGCAAGAGGTAGATGCTTGACCCCACAATTTCGTACCGCATCTCGTAATGCCCAACCAGAATCCTGCGCACATCACGCGGTTCGAACTCTTCCAGGCGTTCACCCAGGCGAGGGTTGCCCATCAGCATCATTGGCGCGGCGGTGAGTTGTTGAATTGTTCGCGCGGCGGCCGGTTGATTCACCGCCGATAAAAATTCGTAAAGCCTTGTGAGATCGGAAAGACCTTTGCTGGTCCACTTCAACTCCATCAGCGGGGTACCGCGAGAGGCGTATCGGTACTCAAACTGTCGGCCCACGCCTGTACGGCCTGATGATCAATGACCCGGCCGGCATCTACATCGGCCAGAGCCTCAAGCGTCAGCCGGCTGCGTTCCTCCTCTTGATCAATCCAGGCGCTGAGGGCTTGTTTCACAATCCAGTTGCGCGAACGCTCCAGACGCTCGGCCATCAGATCGACCTTTTCAGCCAGTTGCACTGGGACATGTGCAGTCACAGAACGGGTTTTCATTGTTGTAGCCATATGCAGTTGACTCCTGAAAAGTGAAGGCATCGGTTGCTCACGATGCGGCAACTTATGCTCAGGCTAGCCTCGATGATTGCTTTTGCGCGACCACGATACAAATTGAATCAAAGTTAATCACAATTGCCAGACACCTGCCACGGCACCCGACGGAATACGGAGACCTCCTCAGGAGAAAATCTGCGTGATGAGTCAGACAGTGAGCGCCTCCCCCACAATCCCCAATGCTGGGGACTGTCGCCCGATGTCCGCGCTGCAAAAAATCCCCCCTTCTCACTCGCCAGCCCTTGCACCACGGGCCTCTGCCGCTCGTTGCCCGGCCGTTGGTATGGAAGTTGTAAAGCCCCTCTGCAACTGACCCACCCCCAAGGGGCAGGCACTTCGATAGAGGGATTAACTCATGCACCCTTTACTGTCCAAAACCGCGGCCGTCCTGGTCGTGAGCGCCTTGGCCCAGGGCATTGCCCAGGCCGCTCTGTTCGCCGTCGATCCCGGCCCCTACGCGAACGCTACCGGTGGGTTTGCCAGTTGGTATCAGGACACCCACGGTCGTACGCTGGATCTTTGCCTGTCCAAAGCACTCAGCTCGCGCGTGCCGAGCACGCCCGGCGCCCCTTCGTACATGTGCTCGCTGATTCCGACACCCGGTGTGTTCGACGACGCCCAACCGATCGTCTTCCCGAGCAATTTTCCCGACGAAGCGTTCTGGTTCACTGCCGACGGCACCGTTGTCGATGCCGCCCGGGGCATCAATCTGTCCTACGGCTCGGCCGTCGAAGCGGCATTCAGCGGTGGCGATCCGGTGGAAGGCGACCAGATCAGCTTCGCCCGCATCCGCATCCGGGTCGATGTGCCCACCGCCGGTACCTACGTGATCACGCACCCGTACGGCGTCGAAGTGTTCAACGTCGACACCCCCGGTCGCCGTGCAATCAACATGACCCGCGACATCGGCATCGGCAGTCCGAAAACCTACGACGGCGCGCTCAAGGGTGACATCGGGCCGTTCCTGCGCAGCGTCAACGGGCCCTACACCGAAACCAATCCGGTGAGCGGCGGCGCCGAGCAATTCATCGGCGACCCGAACCTTGAAGAGGCGGTGACCGGCAGCCCGTTCAACACCAACTTCATCCGGATCGAAGGCCCCGGCGGCATCGACTTGCGCACCACGGTGTTTGCCGTTTCCGGCAAGTTGTCGACGGTGGTGCGGCCTACACCGCTGATCACCGAACGCAGCACCTACTCGCGCAAGCCCGGTGACAGCGCCCCGGTGGCCCAGCAAGACGTGTTCGTCAAAGCCCCGCCCGCCCCGGCCACCGTCGCCGTCACCAGCAGCACGCCCGTGCTCAACCTCAAAGAGGCCGACAGCACCGGCAGCTGGTACGCGCAATCTCAGGTCAACCCGACCTTGCCGACCACCCTGCAGGTGACCGCCGACAACCACCTGGCCATCGCGACCAGTTCGCCGACCACCCTGCCGATGAATCTGACCGACCTGGTGGTGATCCAGCGTGCCGAGTACAGCCTGAGCTCCGGGCAACTGACGCTGGTGGCTTCGACCAGTGACGAAACCTCGCCGCCGGTACTCACCGCTACCTCCGGCAGCGGCGCCGCCATCGGTGCGCTGGGCGGTGACGGCGCAGTGAAAACCCTGACCACCGGGATCTCCCCGATTCCACCGGCCAAGGTTCGGGTGACGTCGTCCAACGGCGGCAGCGATACCGAAGAAGTGGTCATCGTGCAATGAACGCTCACATGCCCAGATCCGCATCAGGAGGCATCATGAACAAGTGGCCACGCTTCGCGCTCAACGCGCTCGGGCTGACAATCTCGCTGACCGGCAGTGCGTTCGCGCAACTGGCCGCCGTCGATCCCGGCCCCTACACCTTCGCCACCGGGAAATTCCCGATGTGGTACCAGGACAACAACCTGCTGTCGATGGAACTCTGCCAGTCACGCGCCGCCAGCTCGCGAGTGCCGGCCGCCACACCGCCGGCGTACATGTGCACCCTGCTGCCGGAACCGGGGATTTTCGACGATACGCTGCCGATGGTCTTCCCCGACAACTGGCCGCCGGAGGCCTTCTGGTTCCTGGCGGAAACCAACATCCCCAACAACGGCGCCGGTTTCGGTATGGATGCCTACGTCGCCGGGGTAGAAGCGGCATTCGCCTCGGGAAACCCGGTGGACGGTGATCAGCAAAGCTTTGCGCGGATTCGTATCCGGGTGAACGTCCCCGTGGCCGGCACCTACACCATCACCCACCCGTATGGCGTCGAAACGGTGACCGTCACCACGCCAGGCCGGCGGGCGATCAACATCACCAAGGACGTCGGCATCGGCGCCCCGGGCAACTTCAGTGGCGCGCTCAACGGCGCCATCGGGCCTTTCCTGCGCAGCATCAACGGCCCGTACACCGAAGTGAACCCGGACAGCGGCAGCATCGAAACCTTCGTCGGTGACCCGAACCTCACCGAAGCGGTGACCGGCAGCCCGTTCAACACCAACTTCGTGCGGATCGACGGTCCATCGGGCGCAGGCTCGATTCAGACCAACCTGTTCACCGTCGCCGGCAAGGTTCTCGACAGCCGTCAGCAAACCCACGTCGACCTTGATCGCGCCACCTACCGCCGGACATCGGCCGGTGTGCGTACCGAAGTGTTCGCCAAGGCCGACAGCAGCTCGACCCTGTGCTTCCGGGAAACCCTGGCGTTGCTGCCCGGCCCACCGAAGACGCCCTGCCAGACCAGTCTGTTGGGCGACAACAACGGCCTGTTCTTCGGCCAGCGCCTGGGCAACGGCACCTTGCCATCGGTGATCGTCGTGACTGCAACCAACCCGGCCGGGACAACGCGCCCGACTTCGGTATCGGCCAAGCTCACCGACGTGGTGAAAATCCAGACCGCCCGCTACAGCTGGGCCAACCACAGCCTGCTGATCGAAGCCACCTCGACCGATGAAGTCGCCGTGCCGGACATGGTCGCCCAAGGCTACGGACGCTTGTCGAAAACCGGAACCCTGCAAAAAATCACCGTCGCCGACCTGACCCAGCCACCGGCCACCGTCACGGTCAAATCCGCCGCCGGCGGCAGCGATACCGAGCCGGTCGTAGTCGTCGGCAATGCGCCGGACACTGGTGAAAACCAGGCGCCGCTGTCGGTCGCCGACACCGGAAGTACCAGCTTCGGCGTACCGATCACCCTCAATGTGCTGACCAACGACAACGACCCGGACGGCAACGTACCGCTGACCATCACCGCGCTGACTCAACCGGCGGCTGGCCAGGGCACCGTCGCCCTGAACGGCACCACCTCGGTGGTCTACACCCCGCCAGCCGTGGTCAACGCCCCGCTGACCACGACCTTCACCTACAAGGCCCAGGACAGCAAAGGCCTGGCCTCGGTGAACCCGGCCACGGTAACCATCAGCGTCGCGCCGAACCGGCCACCGACCGCCGTCGCCGACAGCGTCGCGACCCTGGGTGTGGCGATCCCGATCAACGTGCTGGCCAACGACACCGATCCGGAAGGCAACGTGCCGCTGGGCGTCGCCAGTCTGACCCAACCGCCGACAGGACGCGGCACGGTCAGCACTGACGGCACGGTGATCACCTACACCCCACCGGCCACCGTGACCACCGCTTTCACCACAACCTTCACCTACATCGCCCGGGACAGCTTCGGCGCCCAGTCGACGCCGGCGACCGTCACCGTGCAAGTGTCGCCACGGCCAGCGGCAGAGACCTTCACGATCACCACCTCGACCGTGCAGGCCCGTTCCGGCAACCGCTTCAACTGGGACTTCGCCGGCACCTCGTCGGTGACCACCGGCAACACCATCACCGTGCAGGTCACCACCCCGACCGGGCTGGTCACCCTCGGCACGACGACAGTGCCGGTCACCGGACGCTGGCGGCTGACTCTGAACAACACGACGGTGGTGCCATCGGCCAACCCGACGGCCACCATCCGATCGTCCCAGGGCACCGTGCGCACTATCTCGGTGACCACGCTCTGAGCCCACGCCCCACCTGCTTTCGGGCAGGTGGGGCAACGTTCAACGGTTAATGCCCGACAGGATTTTCGCCATGAACACGCCGACCGCCGCCCTGCTTTGCCTGCTCGCCCTGTGCGGCAGTGCGGGCGTGCGCGCCGACGACCTGATGGACAACGACGACCTGGCGCCCTCCGCCGACCTCGGCGAACTGCCGCCCCCCGTGGGCCAGCAAGCCCTGATCGACCAGAACGGCCAGGCCAACCTCGCGCTGCTCTCGCAGAACGGTCAGTCGCTGCTTGGACGGATCGTGCAGTCGGGCAGCAATCAGGAGGCGTACATCCTGCAGCAAGGCAGCGACCTGATGGCCTTGATCACGCAAAACGGTTCCGGCAACGCCGCATCGATCACCCAGAACGGCAGCCACAACCGCGCGCAGATTTCGCAAAACGGCAACAACAACGACGCCAGCATCGAGCAGGCCGGCACGGGGCTGCAAAGCGCCGTGACCCAGTCGGGCAACGGCATGAGCGTTTCGGTCAAGCAATATCGCTAAGCACTGCAATCATCGGAGAGTTCATCATGTTCAAACTGACGCCCCTCACCGCCGCCATCCTGGTCATGATCAGTGCCCAGGCCATGGCCGACGACAGCCTGTCCACCCAGAGCCAGGTCGGTACTGCCAACATCGCCGATGTGAAGCAGACCCAGGCTCCGTTCAGCAGCGCCACCCAGACCCAACTGGGCCAGGGCAACGACGCCGCCGCCGTGCAAGACCACGCCAGCAGCGTCATCACCCAGGACGCGGTCGGTGACTACAACGCCGCCTATGCCGAACAACTTTACGAAGACAACGGCACCATCACCCAACAACAGACCGGCGCCTTCAACACCACCCACGCCAGCCAGTCGCTGGGCTTCGGCTCACCCAACACCGCGCTGCAGCAGCAGCAAGGCACCGGCAACTTCTCGTTCGTCTACCAGGACTCGCAGAACGGCAGCGAAGGCAAGACCTTCCAGTTCGGCGACAGCAACGAAGCCAACATCGAGCAACTGTACGAAGGCAGCGGCAACAGTTCGGTGATCACCCAATACGGCACCGCCAACTACGGCACCGCCGAACAGGTCACCCACAACGGCGGGCAGATCGGCATCAACCAGGCCGGCGAAAACAACTACGCCTACGGCGACCAGCGCAACGGTACCGGCGGCAACATCACCATCAACCAGTTCGGCAACCTCAACGGCACCGAGATCTGGCAGGACACACAACTGGCCAGTCAGGCCACCGTCAACCAATACGGCGACAGCAACGAAACCGTGGTCGACCAGAGCTTCGGTGAAAACAACACCGCCGCCGTCACCCAGGTCGGCAATACCAACGCCATCTACGCCGACCAGTTCGAATCGGTCAACTCGACCCTCGCCCTCTATCAAGTCGGCAACGGCAACGTGCATTACACCTACCAGAGCGGCGACGGTCACACGCTCAACGCCACCTCCGTGGGCAACGACAACAAGGTCTACGCCAGCAACTGGAAAGGCCCGCAACACGGCGGGCAATTCGGCAGCAACCAGCGTGCGACGATCAATCAGGCGGGTAACGGCAACATCGCCAGCTTCACCCAGGACGGCGTCGGCCACGTCATGACCACCCACCAGACCGGAACCGGCAACAAGACCACAGTCAGCCAGGCTGATTCCTACAACGAGCTGTACTTCGATCAGAACGGCAGCGACAACATCCTGATCGCCGATCAACGCGGCACCACCAACCTGGCCCAAGGCACCTCGAACGGCACGGGCAACAGCACAGAATTCGACCAGTCCGGCACCGGCAACCAGGCCTACACCGCGCAGCTGTATGGCAGCGACAACATGATCACGGTGAAACAGGCTGACACCATGAACGTGGCATACGTGACCCAGGGCGGGACGGGGAACATTGCCAATGTGGATCAGAGCGGGATGACGCAGACGGCGAATATTCAACAGTTCGGGTCGGCTAACCAGGCGACGGTTTTGCAGCAGTAAGGGTTGGGTGTTGGGAAACCGCGATCTGTTGGGGTCGCGGTTTTTTTTGCGCTGACGCTCGAATGGCGTCCTACGGAAAACGGAGCGTTTTCAGAAAATCGGGGATTTTTCTGACGAATTCTGGCGGTTGGCCGTCGGAAGTGCAGGCTCTAGGATTTGCCGGGACACATTAATCCTCAAGGATCTTGGCCTACATGCAATTCATCCAGACAGCGACGACAGCGATACCCGGAGGTTCCATGATCGACCCACTGTGCCCGGTTGTTTCGGATCTTGATCCTGAGGAACAATCTGCTAGTTATGATCGTTGGTTTAGGGCCGACGTACAGGCTTCTCTCGATGATCCGCGTCCGAGCATTCCGCATGACCAGGTGATGGCCGAGATACATGCCTTGATGGAATCGATGCGCAAAAGGGCTGATGCTAATTGAGATGAAATATACGACTTATAGCGGCTCGAGCCTTCTTGCCATCTGCCTCGTAAAGCCCCTGCAACGAAGCCTGATCAGTTAACCGATGGAGGCGAAAATGGTTGTAGAAGGCTTGTCCCAATCGCTGGTTATCAAAAGAACCCATTTCCCACAGGCCCAAGAATTCTGCATAGGCTGCGCTGTCGATTTCCAGTGGCGGTGAACGGTCCATGCACTCCTCAAAAATAGTTAGTCGTCAGGAAGCAGTAGAGTAACCAAAACCGGCATTGCGCTTTTCTACTTTTCACATTGCAACGCAAAGCACTCACCCCGCCTCATGCTTTCTTCGTTTGTCCTCCATCAGGGCCGACATTTCAGCCATCACCTGCGCATTCGGAATGCTGGGTCGTGGGTCATCGATTGAAGCCTGTACTTTGGCAATCAACCAGCGGTCGTAGCTGGCGGCCTGCTCTTCGCTTTCGAAGTCTGAAACGATTGTGGAAATCAGGGGATCCATGGTGGCTCCAATTTGAAAATGAAAAACGCGGCCCTGTTCTTGGGTCGCGTTTTTTATTGGGGATGGATCAGTCCTTCAGCTCGACGTGATCCAAAGCCTGATTTACGGCCAGCTCGCTCAGCATGACGATCTGGGCGATGCCCAGGGCGGTCTTGCGGTGGGCGGGGTCGAGGGTGGCGGCGAAGTTGTTGAGCATTTCGCTGGCGGAGCCCAGGGACTCGCAGGCGTTGGCGAGCAGGGATTCGGTGTTGTAGACCGGGTTGGCCAGGTACATCGGGGCGGGTTCGTTGACGCTGCCCATGATGTGGGCGCCGGGGCATAGGTAATGATCGAGGGCGCGTTCGGCGGCTTCGTGGAGTTTTTTCGAGTTGATGGAGGTGTATGGGGAGGTTGGGTCGGTTTCGAGGTTGGCTTGGATTTCGGGCGGGTTGGGTGTTGGTTTCTTCATGATTTTTTACCCTGTATGACGGTTATAGCTGGCCCTATTCGGTTTCCAAGCGAATAGGTGGCAGCTGTACGCAGGCTGGAAACCCGGGACAGAGCAACCCGGCAGACACGAGGTCTCCTACGCACAGCCGCCATAACAAAGTGCACACCATGAAGGTGCGCAGGATACGTTATGAATGGCGCTTGTGCGCTCTGTTGTTACGCGGGTTTCCATGCCCGATCGCAGAATTGGCAGCGACCGAAACAGGCTAGAGCCCGCGCTTCCGACGGACAACCTGAAAACCTTGTGGGAAGGATCGGTGTATTCAGACACGTTTTTAAACAGACTTTAGGACGCTGGCCCTCACCCCAGCCCTCTCCCGGGGGGAGAGGGAGCCGATCGAGTTGTTCATTCGAGTTACATCGACCTGAACCATCGAGCTGAACTCAAGCTTTCAAAACAAAAAAATCAAAACCAAATCCATCTACACAGTCTTTCGCCCTCACCAAACCAAACAATGAGCGTTAGCTCGAGTAAAGCTTTTGACGTGCTGGCCCCTTCGGAAGGCGGAGTGGAGGGATTCATCCGGGGGTGGGAGCGCAGCGACCGTTTGGCGAAGCCAAACACATCGAGAGGAGGTGCAGCGAAGCAAACCGGAGGCGATGCCCCCGGATGAATCCCGGAGCGAAGGAACCCCGAGCCCCAGCGAGGGGCCGAACGCCGGGGCCAAGCCTTTTGCTTACTTTTTGGCGTTTGAAAAAGTGAGCCGCTGTAAGAGCGGAACAGCCAGCGGCAACACCCGAAGAAACGGATATACACACAACCCCAAAAGAACCTGGTCGGCCCTAAGGCCGCCACGTTCACTCCGACTCAGGATCCACCTTGTTCTGAGTCAAATACCGATTCAAAGTCTCATCCGCAGCAGGCGAAGAATTGTCCCCGGCAACCTGCCACAACCGCCGCTCAATCCCCTGCGCCAGCAAATGCCCCACCGCCGCCTCAATCGCCGAAAGCACACACAACTGAGCCGGCTCATTGGTCGTATACCCCGCCTCAGCCTCAAGCAACTTCTTGAACTCGATAAACTTGAACACCCCGGCACTGCGCGCCACCGAGTAGATCGTCTTGCTGGTCATCACATTCGCCAGCACCTGCCCACTGCGCACATCCACCGCCCGCAAGTTCACGGTCACTTGGTCAACCCGGTACTCCCGGGACAGATCAATCCCCAGATACCGCGCCCCTTCCCCGCCGCTGCGCACATTGGTGTCGTAAGCGATGATCCCGCCCTCAAGCATCATGTTCGCCGCCTGCAACGGCGGCAGTTCCGCCTGGATGTTCACCGGCGTATTGGGCTTTTTCTGCGACGCACGAATGATCTTGCGTTCGGTCAGCAGGTTTTGCAGCCCTTCACGCTCCAGCACCACAAACCAGCCACTGGCCTGCAAGGCATCCATCAACATCGACGCCGCGCCCTGGGTGACGCTGGTGGAAAACGAGCTGGCCGGGGTCGGTTTGTACTGCCCGGTCTGGTCACGGAAGCCGTACACCACCGCCATCAGCCGGCCCTTGGGTCGCGGCATTTTCAGCAAGTCGTAGTAGGTCGAGGCCCTGGGGGTCAGGGTCGGAGTGTCGGTGTCCTGCTCGGCCGACATCGGCTCGCGCAAACCACACCCTTGTAATGCTGCCAACATCAGCCCTAGCGCTATTATTTTTTTCATGTCCTTCACTCCCCGGAACCATCATCCCGTCATGGGTTGAGGCCGTTCACCTGAATTTCAGAAACTTGCCCGCTCGCTCGGTCAGTCACTTCAATCGTCAGTGCCCCCGAGTCGTCGACCACGTTGACGATAAAAGCGTCGGTGGACAGGCTCCCCGTATTGCCGGTGGAGATGTTGTCCAGCAGTTGCCCCAGCAACCGCGACTGCAATTGACTGGTGAAACGTTCGAGCGCCGAAGTGCCGGCCACTGTCGAACGTTTCTTCAAGTCCGGATCGTCGAAATCGTTTTGCGCCTGGGCGTTGTTGAGCAGCCAGGTGCCGTTGAGCGGGTTGCCGCCGAACGACGGGTTGACCGGCGTGTACACAAGCTCGGTGGCTTGGACGGCGGCGGCGCTGGCAAGCCCGATCAACAACCCCGAGATCCAGAATCCGCCGCGCCGTGAGAACGTTGTCGTGTTCATAGTTCGTCCTTCTCAAGGTCGGTGGTGTCCTGCAACAAGGCTTCCAGCTTGCGCCGGACCACCTCCAGGCGAACCGAGTCGGCGGCCTCGTAGGCCTCGTCCTTCAGTTCTACGGTGTTCGGCGGCAGGAAGCGCCGATACACCAGGCGTTGCTGATATTCCACGGTCACCAGGCTGCCCCAGCGCGCGTCGGGGCGCTCGCGCACCACCAGGTTGAAATCCATCGGGCTGGTGTCGCGCAGGCGTTCGCTGAACGAGTAGTAAAAATCGTGGCCGATGTGCGAGATCGTGTCGTCGACGATGAAGCCCATCATTTCGTCTTCCTCGGCGGCGCCCGCGCAGCACGCAACAACAGTGAGGATCAACGCGCACCACCACTGGCGGCTCATGGCTGCAACGCCTGCGGCAGGGCCGACTGGCCTTTGGTCGGTGCGCCGTTGCCAGGGCCGGTGCCATCGAGAAAGGCTTTTTCAGCCACGAACTGCCAGTCCGAATAACGCTGCATGCCTTCGAAATCCGACCACTGCGACGGGAAGTCCGCCTGCTTCAACGGCACCTCGGTGGACGGACTGTTGATACCGGTGATGCGTCCGTCGAAGCCCCGTTGCAGCGCCCATTCGCCGCCGCCGATCGGATCCGGGTAGAGCTGGCGCAGATGATGCCGGGGCTCTGGAAAACGTTCGTCCTGCAGCAGGTCTGCCAGGTCTTTCGGGTACTGCGCCAGCCCCGGCGAACTGCGGTAGTAGCTGCGCAGCGCCTGGGCGTATTGGGTGCCGACCCACAGCAATTGTTTCTCGCGATCACGGCGCGACACGGTCGACCACAACTCGCCGGCACTGGCCAGGCCCATACCCATGATCACGATCAGGAACAGCACGCCCAGGTAGGTGAACCCGCCCTGCTCCGCGCGCTTACCACTCGGAATACTGGCTGCCATCACGCGCCCTCCCGGTAGCACCGCTCTTGATATCCGCCACGCCGCCCGCCACACCTTCCGGCGGTGCAACGAGCACCCACTGGTCATTGCGTTCGGTAATCGGGTCCAGTGGCGCGTTGCGCAGGTAACGCTGTTCGACCAGTTGCTCGATGGAATCGGGATAGCGCCCGGTGTCGCCGTAGTAGTGATCCAGCGCCTCGCGCATGGCTGACAGGCTCTGGTGCAACGTGGTCTCTTTCGAGGCTTCGAGGCTGTTGAAATAGCGTGGCAAGGCAATGGTCATCAGGGTCGCGATGATCGCCATCACCACCATCAGTTCGAGCAAGGTAAAACCCTTTTCCCGGCGCATGAGAGTCACCACTCGCGGTAAGCGATGCCGTTGAGGCCACGGCCCTTGGCGTGGGAGTAGACGTCGAACACGTCTTCGCCATCGCGCGGGTTCTGGGCTGAACTGTCGTAGGCCCGCAGGCCCCAACCGCCGTTGTCGTCACGTTTGGCCGGCACCAACGGATCGCGGGGTATCCGGCGCAAAAAGTAGAACTTGGCACCCTTGGCACTGCGCACGTCGCGCACGCCTTCGACCAGCACCTTGAGGTTCGGCGGGTAGCCGCTGCTGTTCAGTGATTTCTCGATGTAGCCGGCATCGAAAGCGCGTTTGTAGGCGTCGATACCATCGCGGATCTGATACAGCGCGGTGCGCAGTTCCTGCTCCTTGCCACGCCGTACCAGGGTCTCGGTCAGCGGCGCGGCCATGCCGGCCAGCAGGCCGATCAGGGCCAGCGTCACCACGACTTCGATCAAGGTAAAACCGCGCTGGGAGGCGTTCATGATCAAGGCTTCTCAACAGTGACACGGGTGGTTGCCACGGCGGCATCGCCGATGGCGCGAGGCTGTGCGGCAGGTGCTGGCATCACGTAGTTCTGCGAGCGATCCGGTGCCTGGATGTGCATGCTGGTTTCGGTGCCGGTCGGGAATTCCATGTCCGACGGGCTCTGGTACGGCAGGTTGCGCACGATCCGTGGAGTGATCGACAGCACCAGTTCCGATTTGCCGATGGTGTCCTTGTTGCTGCCGAACAACCGGCCCAGACCCGGAATATCACCAAGGCCCGGAATCTTGTTGCCGGTGGCGCCATGGTCGTTGCGCACCAGCCCGGCAAGGATCTGGGTTTCGCCGTCATGCAGACGCAGCGAGGTCTGCGCGTTGCGGGTGTCGACCTGTACCGGAATCGTGCCCTGGCGGGTCGGTTCCAGCGGTGTGGCGTTACTCACTTCCAGGGCGATCTTGATCGCGACTTCGTTGTTCAGGTGCACGGTCGGGGTCACTTCAAGCTTCAGACCAACGTCCAGATACGTGACGCTTTCGGTGATCACCGGCCCTTGCGTGGACGGTACCGACGTAGCGCTGATAATCGGCACACGTTGACCGATGTGAATGCGCGCCTGCTCGCGGTTGCTGACGCGAATCACCGGGCTGGCGAGGGTGTTGATGTCGTTGTCCTGCGCGTTGATCTTGGCCTGCGGCGATGGTGTGATCGAGATCCGGTCGGAGTTGATGCCCTTGAGTTGCCCCAACAACGTCACTGCCGAGCCGTCGCCGTTGACCACACCAAAAGTGCTCGGCCATTGCAGCCCCAGGTCGAGAATGCGCTGGGTGGCGACTTCCATCACTTCCACTTCCAGCACCACTTCGGGGTTGGACTGGTCTTGCGATTGCAGGAGTTTCTCGGCCATGCGCACCGCGTCTTCGGTGTCGCGCATGGTCAGGGTATTCAGGCGTTCGTCGACGAACACGTCACGGGTCTTGAGCATGGTCTTGATCATGTTCAGCGCGGTGTTGGCGTCGATGCTGGTCAGGTAGAAGGTGCGCATCACCAGCTCTTGATAGTCCTTGAGCTTCTGCGGCGACTCCGGGTAGATCAGCAAGGTGTTTTCATTCACCACTTTCTGGTGCAACTGGTTCTGTTGCAGCAGCAGTTGCACGGCATCTTCGATGCGCACGTCACGCACGAAGATCGTGGCTTTCATGTCCGGACGCAGGTCCTTGTCGAAGATGAAATTCAGGCCGGCGACTTGCGACAGCACTTCGAAAATGGTCTTGAGGTTGGCGTCGCGAAATTCCAGGGTCACCGGGCGATCAAGCCGGGTACGCAGTTGCGGGTACTGGATCACGTTGCGGCTCTGCACCAGACGGATGTTGCCTTGCAGCTCCAGCGCACCGTCGTTTTTCGGGTCGAGTTCGAGGATCTGTTTTACCTGCCGGTCGGCACCGTAGATGTCGCCACGGCGCAGGTCGCCACGGGCCAGTTCGAGTTTCTCGTCCATGCTGCGCAGGTAGTCGAGTTGCTTGAGTGCTTCCTGGGCGCGGCGGTTGTTCGGTTCGATGGTCAGCACCCGGCTGTAGGCCAGGCGTGCGTTGGTGAAGTCGCGGCGGGCGCGGTCGGTGTCACCGGAGCTCAGCAACGCGGTGATCGCCTTGGCCCGGCCGCTGTTGAGC
Organism: Pseudomonas sp. SDO52101_S400; assembly: GCF_054071635.1. Lineage (NCBI taxonomy): Bacteria > Pseudomonadati > Pseudomonadota > Gammaproteobacteria > Pseudomonadales > Pseudomonadaceae > Pseudomonas > Pseudomonas sp. SDO52101_S400. The sequence continues at coordinate 109,958 of NZ_JBSVWF010000003.1, forward strand.
AGCAGGTGCAGCTCGGTATCCCGTGGGTTTTCGCGCAGGCCTTCCTGGATCCGGGCCAGGCCTGCCTCGTACTGCCCCTGATCGATCAGGTCGGCGGCTTCCTTGTTGGCGACCTGCGCGGAACTGCACGCGGCCAGCCCGGCGCACAGGCCGAGGCTCATCAGCAAACGGGATCTGTTCATTGCGTACTCCCCACAGACAAGGTCTGCGACAAATGCAGAGGCAGGTAGACCAGGCTCAATTCCAGATCGGAAATGCCGGTGATCTTCCAGGTGTCGTCGATCACATCCCCGTTGCGCACGACGTAGATTTTTTCGCCGTCCTGCAAAAACACCTGCAGGTCGCTGCGGTCATGCAGGCGGCCGACGAACTGGAACGGCACCGGTGGCAGGCTCGGGGCTTGCACCACCGGGGTCGGATTGACGGGTTGTTCGGTGACGGTGGCCAGAGTCGGCGCGGCCTTCCAGGACTTGGCGGCGAACAGGTCGCCGGCCGGGCTCAGGTCCTTGATCGGCGCTGCGCCAGCCTTGGCGCTGCTGGCCGGCAAGGCGCCACGGGCGGCGGCTTTGGCCGGGGTCGAGACGGCGACGTCAGTGGCCTGCGCGTCGTCGCTCGGCGAAAAATACTCGGGCAACCAGGCCAGCGCCGCCGCCACACCGAAGAACGCCACCCACCCTGTTACGCGCTTGGTGTTCATCACGACCTCGACAGGTAAAGGGTCATACGGATCCGGCCGTTCAGGTCGGTGTCGGCGATCTTCTTGCGCTGGAACTCGACGTCTTCCACCACCACCGCCGGCAACTGGCCGAGCAAGGCGTGCAGGAAGCGGCGCAGTTGCGGATAGCTGCCGCGCACCGGCAACAGGATCTGATAGCGCGCCAGATGGGTCTTGGGATCGACGCCGAGGGCGTATTCACCGCGCGCCAGAGTGATGTGTTCCTGCGCCGCCAGGGCGTAGATACGGTCGATGGCGACGGTGGCTTGCGGCTGGGCCGGCAGCTTGTTGCGAAAATCATCGAGCTGACGCTGCGGCACAACCGGCGGCGCAATGCTGCCGTCTTCGACTTTGGCCAGGTACTCGGTGGCCTCCTGAGTCTGCTGGCTGAGCTGTTGCAGCGATTGCCAGCCCGGCAGCAAACCACCGAGCGCCCAGGCGACGCTGACCAGCAGCAGCGCCAGCCCGGCCAGACCTGGCACGCCGAGACCCTGCAGGTATTCGTGGACGATCAGTCTAGGGATTCGCATCGCCCATCTCCCAGGTTGCCGACAGGTTGAATTGCACCGGTTGCTCCGGCGATTTGACGACGATTTCGTGGCTCAGCAGCGACACGTCGGACAGCTCGTCACTGGCCTCCAGGCGTTTGTGGAAATCCAGCATCGCTTGCAGATCCCGCGCTTCGGCGCTGATCCGCACCTGGCCCTTGCGCGCATCCGGGGTCAGGGTCAGCAAGGCGATGTCGTCGCGCGGCATGGCTTCGAGCATGGCGAACAGGCGTTCCCAGGGGCGACGCAGTTGCTGCGAGACCTTGCGCATTTCGGCGAGGTTCTGCGCCTGCTCGCGGGTTTCCGCCGGGCTCAATGTTGTTTTGGCACCGCTGTCGCCGGTGAGCTGGCGCTGGGTGTGCTGCAAGTGACCTTGCTGCTGTTCGGCCTGGTCGCCGAGGTGCTGCTGCACGCCGAAGCACACCAGTGCAAGGAACACGCCGCCGCCAAGCAGGCTCCAGCCCAACGGGCCGGAACGCGGACGGGGCTGAAAGTCGAGGTTCAGGGCGCGCATGTCAGGCCACCGCCCGGGACATGACGTACAAGGCGTCACGCACGGTCATCGAATCGTCCTCGAGGGTGCGCAAGTGCACCCCCGCTACATCCGGTTGCGCATCGAGACGCGCCGGGGCGTGCAGATAAACGTTGAAGGCACGTTCGCTGGTGGAGGCTTGCAGTTGCCGTTCGCGACCGATCAACGCACTCAGTGCCGCGTCGCTGTCGCTCCCGCCCACCGAGCGCACCGACGCCCAGCGCCCTTCCCTTGCCAGCAGCAACACACTGCGTTGCGGCTCGGCGACCACGAACAGGAAGTCGCCGGCTTCCAGGCTTTTGTCGAAGCGGTTGAACGCGCTCATCAGGTATGGCTGCACCGAGCGCAGACGCAGGCCGCGACCGCTGACCAGCGTACGCAGGCGTTCCAGCAAATCCTGCGGCAAGGCACTGGCGATCCGGTCGTGGCCCGCAGGCTCGGCGGACAACACCAGACTCCAGGGTTGGGTCGGTACACCGAACAGGTCTTCGAAGCACAGTTGCGCAAAGCCGCGCAGTTCTTCAGGGCTGCTGATCTGTTCGCTCCACGGCACCAGGCAGAAACGGCTGAAGTGGCCGGAGATCACCACGCTCAGCTCCGAGCCTGTGCGGGCGTGTTCACCGAGCAGGCGGTCGAGGGTGTCCAGTGCCACCGCGTAGCTGTGGAAGCCTTCGTCGATGTAGCCGACGCTGCCCAGCCACAGGGTGTCGCTGCCCCGGCGCTGGCCGAGGCCGACACCGCTGGCGCCGAGCACGGCGACAAATTGATCACGCGATAAAAGTGACACGATTGATCTCCTCCAGCGTGGTCCGACCGTGCTCCACCAGCTCCAGCGCCGACTCACGCAACAGGCGCAAACCGCGGGAACAGGCCAGGGCTTTGATCTGGGTGATGGGCTGGCGCTCGACGATCATCTGCCGCAGTTCGTCGTCCAGGTGCAGCAGTTCGGCAATCGCCGTGCGCCCGCGATAGCCGCTGCCCCGGCAGTGGCCGCAGCCCTTGCCGTGGACGAAGTGGTAATGGCCGACCTTGTGCGGGTCGAGGCCGGAAGCGCGCAGTTCTTCATCGCTCGGGGTGGCCGGTGCGCTGCAACTGCTGCACACCAGACGGATCAGGCGCTGGGCGAGAATCGCGTTGAGCGCCGAGACCAGGCTGTAGGGGTCGATTTCCATCTGGGTGAAGCGGCCGATCACGTCGAACACGTTGTTGGCGTGAATGGTGGTGAACACCAGGTGACCGGTGAGCGCCGATTGCACGGCGATCTGCGCGGTGTCCGGGTCGCGGATCTCGCCGACCATGATCTTGTCCGGGTCGTGGCGCAGGATCGAACGCAAGCCACGGGCGAAGGTCAGGCCTTTTTTCTCGTTGACCGGGATTTGCAACACGCCGGGCAACTGATATTCCACCGGGTCTTCGATGGTGATGATCTTGTCCACGCCGTGGTTGATCTCGGTGATCATCGCGTACAGCGTGGTGGTCTTGCCGCTGCCGGTGGGGCCGGTCACCAGCACCATGCCGTAGGGTTCGGCAGCGAGGCGACGCAGTTGGCGCAGGGTTTCGTCTTCAAAGCCCAGCGCTTGCAGTTGCACGCCGCAGACCTTGTCGGCCAGGTCCTGTTTGTCCAGCACACGCAGCACCGCGTCTTCGCCGAAGATGCTCGGCATGATCGACACCCGGAAGTCGATCTGCCGGCCGCTGATGCCGATCTTGAAGCGACCGTCCTGGGGCACGCGTTTTTCGCCGATGTCCAGTTCAGCCATGACCTTGACCCGGGAAATCACCTGCTCGGCGAACTCGCTGCCCTGGATCTTGCTGATGTTGTTGAGCACGCCGTCGATCCGGTACTTGATCACCAGACCGTTGCCGGTGGTGCCGAGGTGGATGTCGCTGGCGTGCATTTTCAGCGCGTCGTAGAGGGTCGAGTTGACCAGTTTCACCACCACGCTCGAGTCTTCGCTGATGCTGGTCAGCGACAGGCTTTGCAGAGTGTCGACTTCACTGCCGGCGTCGGCCTGGGCATTGAGCGATTCGACGGCGTGGAAGCTTTCTTCGTGGCGGGCCAGATAGGCCTTGAGGTCGTCGGCGTGCACCAGATACAGCGGCGCGCCGTGCAGGCATTCGTCGATCCAGGCCAGGCGCGAGGTGTCGAAGGGGTCGGCAAATACGCCGATGACTTCGTCGTTGTGCCGCAGCAGAATGAATTCACGCTTGAGGCATTGCGCGAGGGTGACCCGGTCGAATACCGGCGTCGCCAGGAACAGGGTGTCGGTGTCGAGCACCGGGTAATGCAGGGTGGCGCCGAGGCAGGCAATGAACGGCATCGGCGCCAGTTCACAAAGGACATTGAGTGCGTCGAGAACCCGTTCCCCGGAAGTGGTGGCCCTCGCCCGGGCCTGGGCCAGTTGCTCACTGGAGAAGCGTGTCGGGGCACACGCAGGCTGCAACGCTTCGACAACAACGGACAGACGTTCCATGGCTTGCTCTCCAACACCCGGGGCATGAGGCCCTGACGGCGCGGGAGGCGAGTTCGGCGAGTGCCGGAACGTCTATCGCGCCATTACTCCCCGGTGAGCATTTGATCGTCGTCCGGTGCCATGACCTCCGACCGGTTACGTCGGCGGTCCGCCAGCACCCAACTGCCATCGTACAACTGCAACGGGAAGCTCTCGGTCCTGCTCTGGCGTCGTTCGACGAACCCTTCGGACGGGCTCGCACCGGGTTTCGCTTCGCGCTGGATCCCCAGAAGGTCGCAGACAGCTCGGGCCAGTTCCGCCAACGGAAACGGTTTGAACAGGATGTGACTGACCCCCAGTTGCCGCGCCCGCTCACAGACTTCAGCGGTCGGGTGACCCGTTATCAGCACGAAATGACACGTCCTGTTCTGGCGGACCGCGTCGAGCACCTCGAACCCTTCCATATCGGGCAAGCGGTAATCGAACACCAGCACGTCGGGAGCGAAGGTCTCGGCCTGGCCGATGCCATCTGCTCCGTCATGTGCAATCCGGACGTCCAGCCCTTGCGCCGACAGATAATCCTGAAGGTTCTGTGCAAGCAGCAGTTCGTCTTCGACAACCAGTACTTTGTTAACCAAGGTGAACTCCTTGCAGCTACAAATCCGGCCTTTCACATCTACTGCCCGAACCTGCTGGAGTGCGCCTCACAAGAGGTAACGCACACTTCATGCCAGGCCGAGTGCCGGTAAATTTATGTCTTCATGTCCTTGAATTTGATGACAATGCCCGCTCGTCCCGGTACCCCGTTCCCCAGAAACGGGGAAGCACCTGAATGGGCATCGAAGCCATTCCCCACTATTGGGGGGGGAACCTTCAGTCGTCGTCAATTCGTTCGATCCTGTTCTGCGCCCGCAATTGCGCGAGCACCTGGCGACGAGCCAGGGCCTGTTGCTGTCGGGCACGCTGTACCCGGACTGTTGCAAGCCCCTGCACCTCTGGGACATCGGCTGTCTCCAAGTGGTTCTGCAAATAAATCAAATGCCAGCCGAATGGCGAGCGAACGGCATCGCTGGCGAACGTTGCCCCCTCGACCACAGAGGCGCGCATCTGCATCAAGCGTAGACGTGCCGCCGCGTCTGTGACGGCATCGGCACCCGGTGCCACCCGAACCAGCAGATGCCGTGGCTGCAAAGTGTTGGCACGGATCAACGCGGCGAACATCTGCTGGGCCGCCAGTTCACGGCGGGTGTACTCGGTGAACGAAGTTTCATCGAACCCCGCATCCTGCAAACGTCGCAGGAACCTGTCGCTACCGCCGATGGCGACGCGGATCTGCTCGATCTGTTGCTGTACAGCCTGATCGTCGACTTTCAAGCCACGTTTTTGCGCCTCCTGCCACAGCAATTCCTTGTCGATCAATGTGTCCAGCGCGGCCTGACGCAGCTGTTTATAGGCCTTGGGACTGCGGATGCTCGCCACGGCGCGGCCCCGGTCTTCCAGATACTCGGCGAAAAACCGTTCCAGGCGAAACTCGGAAATCACCTCGCCGTTGACCCACGCCGCCACCGGTTCCGTATTGGCAAACGCCATCGGCAACCAGCACGCCAGCAGCCACAACACGCTTTTGAGCTTCATGATCAAGGCCTCCGTTCAGGGGCTCGCGAGAATCGGTTTGTAGGGCGCGACCAGATAGAAACGCTGATCGGGCAAATCCACGGTGACCACATGCGCCCCGCTCAAGCCCGATCGTCGTCCGGGGCCGAAGCTCAGGCGTGGGGTCAGCCCGGTGTCGAAGTCATGCAGGCCTTCAAGGGCCGCCACCATTTTTTCGCGACTGGCATCACGCCCGGCCTGCTTCATGGCTTCGCTGAACAACAGCATCGAGGCATAGGCGCCGACTTGCAGCACCGCATGCTGCGCGCCGATGCCCTGATGTTCGCGCAGTAAAGTCAGAGCCATGCGCCCGGCCTGGGTCCAGTCGCTGGGCACGAAGGGATAGGCCAGAAATACGCGCCGGGAAAAGCCATCGGGTACTTGCAGCAAATCGCCCGCCACCTGGCCCGAGGTCGCGAACAGATACGGCACCTGCCCGGCCTGCTGCAGCCCCGCCGCCAGCCGACTGAAACCACTGCCGCTGCCCAGGTAGAACACTGAGCGCGAGCCCAGTGGCAAGCTGTCCGCCACCGGGTTGTAGGCCTGTAGCCGGACCTTTTGCCAGCCGTGACCTTGCAAGTACTGCCCCAGCGCCTGCGCGGCCTGTGCCTGGGCCGGGTCGTCGGGATAGGCGATCAGCGTCGGCCCTTGCAGCACTTTCAGGCTGGCGGTGGCGTAATCGGCCAGGGCGATCAACTGCTCGCGCAATCCCGGCAACGGTTCGAAGATCTGCGCACTGGCCTGTACCGACCCCATCAGGGACAGCGGCCCGATCAGGGGCAGACCGGCCCGTTCCAGACGCGGCGCCAGTTCGCTGTCCAGCGCCGGGGCCAGCGGGGCGATCAGCGCAAAGACCTTTTCCTCGTCGATCAGCCGTTGCAGAGCCTGCTCGGCGCTGGCGCGGTCCGGCCCCGGATCGACCACGGTCAGACGCAGTCGCCGGCCATGAATGCCGCCCGCCTGATTGATCCGCGCCACGCTGCCATTGAGCACCGCCGCCACTGTCGCGCCCTCCTCGGCCAACGGCCCCTGGCTGGGAAGCAAGGTGCCCAGGTGCAAGGTCTGTTCATCGAGCCCCGGATCGCGATCGTCGGCCAGGCGTTTGAGATAGGCCGTGAGGTTGCGTTGATCCTTCATCGACAGCAGGAAGCGCGGCATGCTCGGATCGAGCCGATTGTTGGCCGGATCACGCCCCTGCTGGATCACCTGCGCCAGACTGCTGTCCGTGTAAGCCGGGTAACTGCGCCCGTTGACGTGTTGCTGACCGTGAGAGCTGGTCAGTCGCGGCCAGTTCAGTTCAGGCGGCCTCACCCCGCCCTCGGGCCGACCAAGACCGTCAGCGCCATGGCAGTTGGCGCACGGCAGGCTGGTGGCAGGCAGCAATACGTCCGCCGCGCCGACCCGCGCCATGATCGCCTCGCCGCTGGCCGACAGGCCTTCGCGGTACAGGCGCTTGCCGGCGCTTTCTTCATCGGTCAGCGACAACGCCGCCGCGCCGAGGCTGACGCCAGCGAGCAGGATCAGGGCGAGGACGCGGCTCAGGCTCATGGCACAGACTCAGCGGCCGGCCACGGGCATTGTCAGCAGCTGCAAGCGCTGGGCAATGGCGGCGGCCGGGGCATCGGGGCGGATCTTGCTCCAGCGTTTGCTGGCGACATCACCGACGATCAGCTGGGTCGAGTGTTGCTCCGGCGTCGGCACGATCTGCCCGATGCGACCGAGCACCAGATCCATCTGCGCCTTGTCGCCGGTAAGGAAAAGCCAGTGAGGGTCATCGGCGCCCTGCTTCAAGGTGTAAGCCTTGAGCACCGCCGGCGTGTCGCGCAGCGGATCACTGGTAAGGGAAATGAAGGTGACACCATCGGCCTTGTCACCCAGCAGCTCCCGGACTTCCTTGAGCTTGCGGGTGATCAGCGGGCAGGCATCGTTGCAACTGGTGAAGATGACGTTGAGCAACACCACGCGGTTTTGCAGTGCGTCACTGTAGAAGCGTTGGGTGTTGCCATGCTGATCCAGCAACGGCGTGTCGGTGAACCAGGTTTTCGCGTCGTAGGTGCCTTTGGCCGGCGCGGCGGCCACCGTCGCCGGGGCCTCGGGCGCATGGCCTTCGTGGGCAAACGCCACGTTGCCGAGAATCAGGAAACAGATCGTCAGGGAGATCCAGTCGAGCATTCTCATGGCTGTTGCTCCATGGCAATCGCGGTGTGTTTGGCGTGGGTGCGCAGGCCGCTGAGTTTTTCCACTTCCTTGGCCAGCAGCGCCGGGTCGGTGAAGCCGTAGTAGCGCATCCAGTGGCGGCTGTTGCCATCACCGACGAGGATCAACGGCTGGTGATTCTTGAAGTCCCCGCTGAAACTGCCGAGTCCCTTGAGGGTGGCGTTGATCGACTGCGGCGAACCGGTCAACCAGCTCCAGCCCGGCCCTCGCTGGAAAGAGCGGGCGTAATCCTGCAGGCGTTTCGGGTCGTCGCGCTGCGGGTCAATGCTGATCGACACCAATTGCACTTCGCCGCCCACCCGCGAACCCAGCTGTTTCTGCACCTTGCCCATGATCGACGAGACAACCGGGCAGACCGTGGTGCAACTGGTGTAGATGAAGCTCATGACGACGATTTTGTTGTGCACCAGATCCTGCTCCAGGCGCACGGTCTTGCCGTTCTGGTCGAGCAGCGGCACGTCGACGAATTTGACCTGGGTGTGTTCCTGAGTGCTGGCGGCCGGTGCCTTGTGCCCGGCGTGTTCATCCGCCGAATGGGCCTGGGCCTGATGAATGCCGGCGGCCAACAGACACAGGGTCAGCAGGCCGGAAGATGCGAATCGGTTCATGGCGTTGTCCTCGTCACTGAGTCTGGCCGGGCAACACCCGGACACTGGCAAATGTCTTGTCGTCGAAACCGGCGCCCAGCGATGCCGCGCGCACATGCAGGTACCAGGCGCCGCTGCGGTCGAGGGTTACCGGGGCTTCGTACACGCCATCGGCGACTTCCAGCGCCGCCACCTCACGGGGCCGCGATGTCGGCGCCAGGAAGTAGCGCAACTGCACGTCTTTCACACCCGTGCGCTGCACCTTCTGTTTGCCTTCGACGATGCGAAACCGCACCACGTACGGGTCGTTGAGCGCCACGGCGGTCTTGCCCGGCAGGAACTCGACTTTCGGCGGGCCGACGTGTTTTTCAACCGCGCCGTCGGACTCCACTTGCGCGCTGAAGCAATGAATGATGTTCGGCTGGTTGAGCAGGAACGCCACGTCGAAACGCCCCGTCGCCGGCAGTTTCACCCGGGCGCTGTACAGCCCCGGCGACACCTCGCGCAGGCTGCGGTCGACGACCATTGCCGCACGCGCAACCTGCCCGCGATTGGGGTAACCGGACATCGGCGCGTTCATGCCTTCGGCGTAGAAATAGGTGGTGTTGTCCACCGGGTTGACCACGAACACCGCATTGTCATCGCGCGACACGGCAAGGCTCGACGCCAGCGGCAAATCCCCAGCCAGCCTTGGGGGCTGCGGCCCGGCCTCGAAACCCTGGCTGATCGGCTGCCGCCCTTCCCCCAGCGACGCGAGATTGATCATGGTGACTTTCGGCGAGGCCAGGCCCCGCACGTAGGCATAAGCCTTGGTGAACACCACTTGATAGGGTTCGGCCGAGACTTCCAGATCGTGGATCGCTGAATCATTGGCCGCATCGATAACCGTGGCGCGATTCTCCACTGTGTTCAACACCACGCCGAAGCGGCCATCGGCGCTGAAGCCCATCGGGCCCAGGCCCTGTTGCAGCTTGATCACCCGCCGTACGGCGCGGCTGTTGGCGTCGATCACCGTGACGGTGCCGTCCTTGCCGTCGGCCACATACACCGCGCCGGACAGTGGCGAATACGCCACCGACAACGGGCTGGAACCGGTTTTGATCTGTTGCAGGAGGCTCAGGCTGGCGATGTCGATGACGCTCAACGTGCCGTCGTCGCGGTTGCTGACGAAGGCGAAGCGGCTGTCCTTGCTGAAGCTGATTTCGTGGTGGCCACGACCGGTCGCCAGCTGTTTCAGCGTTTTCAGGCTGTGGGCGTCGATCACGGTGACGCCGGATTCTTCGGCCTTCGCCGCATTGTTGCCGACCCACAGCAGACGTTCGTCCGGTTGCAGCGCGACCCGCACCGGTTGGTTGCCGGCGGCTACCGAGTCGAGCACCTTGAATTGCTCGCTGTCGATCACCGCCACTTCCCCTGCCGTCGGCATCGACACGAACACTCGTTTGTTGTCCCTGGGCGTGACCCAATCCATCGGCGGCTGCTTGAGTTCGATCCGCGCCAGCGTGCTGGTGATGCCGCCGACCGACACCGACGGATCAATCACCGAAACGCTGGCATCGCGGTTCATCACCAGCAGGAAGTAGCTGTTGAGATCGAGCAACGGCCGCGCACCGATGTTGGATTTCAGGAACGTCCCGACCCGGGATTTGCAGCTCTTGTCGCGGCCCTGGGCCTGGTCGGCGGCCACGATTTCCGGATCGATCCACGCCCCCGGCGCCACACCGGACAGCGGCTGGCCGGAGGCACCATCGGTGACGCGAAACTGCACGTCGGCGAACTCGCCTTCGCGCAGCATGCCGTCGCGTGCCAACGGTTGCAGGTTGAAGGCAATCGACACGCCGTCACGGGTCAACACCTGGCCGGGCCCGGTTTGCGCCAGGGCAATCTCACCGAGCGTGAGCAGCGCCCCGGCCATCGCCAGCAGGCACACGCCGATGATGTTGATGATCCTGTTCATGTCGCTCTCCCCTTCCAATACGTCCCCGACTGCATTCCCGCTATTGGCCCTGAGGGGCCGGTTCCGGCTCATTGGTCACCCGCAACAATCCCCACAACCCCGCCGTATTGCCGAACGACGCGTTGTCGCGGAACAGGTAGTCCCCCGCTATCGCGTTGGCACCGCCGGCGCTCGGCAACATGAAGCTGAAGTGCGCCGCCGGCAGCACGCTCTCGCGGGCGCCGATGTACATCGACATCGGGTTGTAGCCGAACTTCACCGAACCCACGCCAGGCGTGTTCATCGGGTAGCCGCCGACGTCACTCTTCTCCGACTGGAACGGGTTGACCGACCACAGATGCCCGTCGAGCTGGAAGGTCGAGCCACGGCTGCCACCGGTCGGCATCAGGACGTGAGTGCGGAACGGCTGACCCGGTTTGGCGTAGAACACCGGGGTCTGCGGATCGCCGCCGACCAGCGCGTTGCTGTAAGCCATGTGCGCGTTCGGTACGTCGCCGTAGCCGTGGCCATCGGCACGCCCGAACGGTGCGTCCGGGGCCAGGCCGAAGCGGTACCACATCGGTTCGGCCTTGTAGTTGATGGCCATGCCGGCGTTGTCCTTGGGATCGTTCGGCACACCCATGCCTTCGGACGCGATGCCTTCCACCGGCCGACCATTGGCCCAGCGCAGATTCAACGCACGCTGCCAGACCATCGCGAAGTCGCGATAAGTCGTCTGCCCCGCCGCCGTCACCGTGGCGCTGACCTTGCGCAGGTCATCCACCCAGGTCGCACCGATCGGCAGGATGCTCATCGCTCCGCCCAGGCCTTTTTGCGGTTGTTTGATCACGTCCGCCGGAGTGAAGTTGAGGCCGCCGAACTCCACCGCCGTCGCGTTGATGTTGTCGACATTGCGCCCCAGTTGGGTGATCGGTTTGCCTTCGCGTTCCAGGTGCCCGGCGTAGTACTGATAGGTACGGGTCGGGTACGCACCGGTGCTGCCAACACGCGGCGGCACGGTCTGGATCGGGTTGGCGCCGACGTTCACGCCGTCGGACTTGGTGATGTCGTACGCCAGCAATTGCGCGTGCAATCCGACGTGGCTGGACGGCCGCAACAGGTTGTTGTTGAAGGTGGTGGAGCCGTCGCCACCGTTGCGATCACGTTTGACCAGGCCCTGCATGATTGCGGTTTGCGCCAGGTCCGGCATGACGCTCGGCAAGCGGTTTTCCAGGGTGATGTTGATGCAGTCGCCGGCAGCGGCGCGCAGCACCAGCGGCTCCACCGGGATGCCGGGTTTGAGCTTGCCGGTGGCCGGATCGAGATCCGCCTTGCGCACGTACAGGATCGCGGTCGGATCATGGATCGGCCCGCTCTGACCGCCGATGGTGATGGTTTCGCCATCCTCGGGGTCGGTCACCGTTGCCTGCGGAATACTCACGGGCCGCGAGTTGAACACCAGCGTGCCGCCGGCCGGATTCAACGGCCCGCCGACATGCTGGCCGAGCCCGGCCGAGTCGCCGATGGTCAGCCCCAGCGGGTTGCGCAGGATGTCGTTGGCCAGCGCCGCGACCACTTCATAGTTGCGCTGCACCGTCGGCCGGGTGCCGATGCCATTGGGGTTGGCGCTGATCCGTGGGCAGGTGCCTTCGAACGCCACGGTGTTGCGCATGCCGGTGGGTTTCGGGTTGTTCGGCAGCGCGAACAGGTCGTTGCGCTGCGCGGTGTAGTTGCGCATCACACCCCAGATGCCGTTCCAGTAGCCTTCGATCGAAGCGTCCATCGAGTACAGATAATCCCCGGTGGTCGCCGCCGAACTCGACAGCATCGACACCGGCGCGATGAAGCCCATCTGCTCGGAGATCCCGACCATCTGCGAAGCGCGCCAGCCGGAGTTGGAACTGTTGCCGAACCCGGAACCGCTTTGCAGCCACTTCACCCCGTGCAGGGTGACGTTGTGCTCTTCTTCATGGCCGCCGGCATGCACCCGCAGCCGCACGTTGTCACCGGTGTAGGTGCGCAGCATCGGCGTGAACGGATCGCCCGGTTCGGCGCCGCCCTTGTTGATGTGCGGCGGGAACAGCGTGGTGCCGCCGGTAGGCCCGGTGGCCGAACTGATCAGGTTCGGCGCCAGGTTCAGCGCCGGGATGGCGCGGTCGGTACGGCTCTGCATGGCGTACGCCAGATCACCGCCGAGGCCGTCGGCCTGCATGCCGCGCTTGCCGTCCGGGCCGACCTTGTTCGGGTCGAACACTCGCAGGCCCAGCGGTTCGTTGCGGTAGTTGACGACGAACATGCCCGGATCATCCACGGAAATTGCCTGCGGGCACGGCCGGCTCGGGCAGCCCGGCTTGATCCCGCCGCGCGCCTCGACCACCGCTTCGAGCAGGTTGCCGGCGTTGTTGCGCACCGGCGGATTGATTGCAAAACGGAAGCTGTCGGCCGTGGCCGGGAACGCTTGCGCATTCGGGATGCCGTTCGGGCCGGCCCCCACGTACACACCGGCTTCATAGGCGTGCTGGAAGTCGCTGTACTCCAGGAAGAACTCGCGGAAGCTGTCGTTCAAGCCGTCGCCGTCGAGGTCGCCGGTGTTGATCACCGCTTGCCATGAAGTCGGCCCGCCATCCTGCCGCGCACCGCTGTACAGCGGCTCGCCGGTTTCGGCGTGGAACCAGGTGGAACCGGCCGGCTCAGCCAGCACCGTGGCGTAGAGGCCAATCTGCTGGTGCGTCGATGGCCCGAGGTGGTCGTGGGTGAAGATCGTGCCCAGGCCGCGATCCACGCCTTTGCTGTTTATCACCGGGTCGACGAACCAGCGCTGCATCGCCGTTCGCGCGCCCAGCCAGTCGCTGCGTCCGTACTGGCCGAAGAACGGGTGCGCCTTGGCTTTCGGGCAGGCCGGAGTGCCGTCGCGCGGGTCGGTGCCGGCGCACTGGTTGAACTCGCGGATCGCGTGCACCCGCTCCTGCACGGCGCCGGGGGAAAGCACGCCGTCCTCGTAGTTCCAGCCGTTGGAGGAACCGTCCGCCGCCGTCAGGTCCCACTTCGGCAGGTGAATGTGCTGGCCGATCACGTCGGTCGGGGTGCGCACCTGATAGTCGTCCATCTCGTAGACGGCCGGCACCAGGTTGGTTTGCTGGTATTGCACGCAGTCGAAGGTGTTCATGCGCATCACCAGCGGCTCCGGCGGACGCTGCTTGGTGATCACCGGCCAGGCGTCTTCCCAGAGCGCCAGAATCCGGGCTTGCGGGAAGTGATAACCGACCTTGTTGTACACCGCATCGAACTGGATGTTGGCGGCTTTGTAGACCCGTGGACGGTCGGCGGTGTAAGTCGAGGCGCCGACAAACGACATGCCATCGAGACGCTCGCCGCTGTTGAATTCGCCGGTGCCGGCGCTGCTGGTCAGGCGTTTTTGCCGGTCGTCCATGCACGGTTCGTAGTACGGCGCGCCGGCCATCGGCAAGGCGCCGTTGGTGCGGAAGGCCTTGGCCACCACCTGGTTGCCGGGCAGCAAGGCGAAACTCGGGTGATCCTTTTTCGCGTGGAAGGCCATGGCGGCCTGTTCGACTTCGGTGCCCTCTTCCGGCAGGTAAATCGGTTTGGCCCGGGTGACTTCCTTGGAGAAATCCAGCGACGTGGTCACGGTCAGCGCTTCGCCTCCGGCGGATTTTCCGTCCAGGGCATGGCGTGGCAAGCCACCGTCCCAACCACCGGATTGCGTCGGGTCGAGGTTGGCCCACAGCGCCTTGCCACTGGCTTTGAGCGATTGCGCGGAGGCCGCGTCGAGCATGTCCAGCGGTGGCGTCGGCGGGCGTTGTCCGACCGAACTTTCCATGCCGCCGATCCAGAACGGATAGCCGGGGTTTTTCAGGCTGCCGTCGGCGTTGCGGTTGGCTTCGCTGCGATCAACCAGCGCCAGCGAACCCACAGCTTGCCCGCCAACGTTGCCGCCGTGGTGATCATCATCTTCTTCCTCATCGCCGTCATCGTTGCCGGCGACCAGCGCTTCGCCGATTTTCGGCACGACTACGACTTTGCCCGGCATCGGCGCCATGGCCTTGCCCGGCAGCGGCACCACCGCCGGAATCGGTGTACCGGCAATGATTTCCCCATCCGGCAAGGCGCGGGCGCCAGCAGCCGGTTTGCCGCTGCGCAGGGCATAAGGTTCGCTGTGGAAACCGTCGGCCCCTTGCTGGGAAACCTCCAGCCGGGTGCCTTCTTCAAACACATCGTGCACCCGCCACATGGCCCACATGCCCTGGGCAAAGTGCGGATAGAAGTGGCAATGGTAGATCGCATCGCCTGCCACCCGGTTGCGATTGCCCGAACCGCCGTTGGCAATTTCATAGGTGTAGCCGGCACCCGGGCCGATGCCCTGTGCGTCGACGTAATCGGAGTTGTCATCGTTGGGGTTGAACAGCCACTGGTGGCCGTGCAGGTGAAAAATGTGGTGTTCGTAACCGTTGTGGGTGTTGCGGAATTTGACGAAGTCACCGATGTAGCTGTGGGCGACGTTCGACGGCTCCGACGGATACAGCGCCATCGTCGCTTTCACGCCGACCTGATCGGCACGTGGAGTCTGGCCGGGGGCGATGTTCTCAAGCCCGGTGTTGGCCGGCACGTCCACCAGCATCGCCACGTCGCCGACGGTGTGCGAGCTGAGGAAGAATTCTTCGTAGGCGCAAGACAGGCAATCGTGCATCGGCCCCACGCCCAAACGGTTGGCAATCACCTCGGCGCCCATGCCGCCGGCACCGTAGTTGATCATGAACGAATCGCGGGTCGGCTCCAGCACATGGCCCATCACCGGGTCGGCGAAGTACGCCGGGAACGCCTGGGTGACAGCTGTTTCGTCCTGGAACTGCGCGGCGAAATCACGGAACGGTTCGAGGCGGTTGGGCAGCGCCGGGTTGCGTTTGCCCACCGATTCCAGCGGATAAGTAATGGGCGGGAAGCTGCCGTCGGGGTTGCTGCCCATGACGATGGCGTCGCTTTCGCTGGAGATGATTTCGCTGCCATCGACCATGCTGATGATCGGCGTACCGGCCTTGCCTTCGCGCAGCCACGGCTCGCGCTGCGGGTAGCGGGCCTGGTAATCGACGATGGGATGTCCGGCGGGAGTGCGGCCAGTGGTGGCCAGACGCATTTCTTCTTCGGTGAGGGTGTTGCGGTAAGTGCGGCCGCCCTTGGGCACGACCACCACTTGGGCAAACAGACCATTGGCATTGTTGCCGGCCGCGCCCTCCCCGCCGAATGTCGCACCACGGCTGCTGACATCGAACGCCCCTTCGCGCTCGGCGTACAACAGATAGGAACGGCTGGCACCGGGGGCGACCAGACTGTTGGCATTGCGACCGGTGAACGAGGCGATGTCGTCAATGCTGTTCACCGCTTGCAGGCCGTTGACCTGGAAGCCGACATGCCGGTCGGCGACTTGCTCGTCGGCCTTGAAGGCTTCGCCGACGTTGGGATTTTCCTCTTCGCCCTCAGGCTCCGAGTGATGGTTCGGGTTCGCCTGATACGCCAGCAGGTTTTGCAGGTTGATGGTCAGGCAATCCCCCGCCGCCACGCGCAGCACCAGTGGCCGTGGGCGCTTGTCCGGGCGCAGCGAGACTTTGCCCGGCACCGCCGAACCGCCCTGGGCCAGTGACCGGTCATGGTCATCGACCACGTCGCGGCGCAAAGCGAACATCATGCCGTTGACGTTCTGCGCGCCGAGGCGGTTGAACATCAGCGGCTGATCGAAGGCCACGACGTTGGCCACCAGATTGCGTTCGCAGCGCACAGCGGCGCTGGCCAGTTCGACGCTGAGCATCGAGGCCAGCAACAGCAGCCAGTTCAACAGGGACGGTGCGTGGTGAATGCCAACCATGATCGGAAACCTCGTAGTGGGTGCTCACAGGGAATGATTCTCGACAAACCCGCTGGAGCAATCCGCATGCCACAAAAAATTGCATTACGGTTCAGTCAGTTACAGAAGCCACTTGAGAGTCCGGGGGATATTCCCCACCCGATTCCCCGTTTTTCCAACCCGGCGGGTTTGCCCCGATAGTGGGGAAAACCGGGTTGATGGTTTACAACGGCGCGTCCGCCGCCAGTCCCTGCAAACGCCGGTACTGGCGCAGGACGCTGGGGACATAACGCTGGGTTTCGGCGAACGGCGGGATCACCCGGCCACGGCTGAGCACCGCGTCGGGGCCGGCGTTGTAGGCCGCCACCGCCAAGGCGATGTCGTTATCGAACAGGGTCATCAGGCGCTTGAGATATCGGGCCCCGCCCTGGATGTTGGCCTGGGGGTCATAGACGTCGGTCACCCCCAGTTCCCGGGCGGTGTCGGGCATCAGTTGCATCAGCCCGCCGGCCCCTTTGGGCGAGGTGGCGCCGGGGTTGTAGTTCGATTCGGCGTTGATCACCGCGTGCAACAGTGCCTCGGGCAAGTGATTGGCCGTGGCCGCCGCCGACACCAGTTCCGCGTAGGGCTGGTTGGCGATCAATTGCGGTTGCCGGTCAAGACTGACCACAGGCATTTGCGCCTCATGGATCACCCGTTCGTAGGTGCGTCCGGGGCGGTGGACGTTGGACAGCACGTAGCTGCCCTTGGCGTCCACGGAGACAAACACATCGGCCTCGGCGATGCCGGTCAACAGCATGCAGCCAAGCAGTCCTGCGCAGATTGGATTGAGCATTGGGCCTCCCCTGACAGGCCCCGAAAAATTGGGGGAAATGCCCCACTGACCTGTCGTGAATCAGCCGTACGCAAGCACTGTGCCGACTCTCGAGAAGCCCGTATTTCAAGGGGTTCAGCCCACCAGCAGGAATTATCGGGGGCTGAGCATGGCAATTGCATGAGCCCTCAGGCGACTCGGCTGCCATTCACCGGAGGTCATCATGAAGCTGCATGTTCGTCCGCGCGCCCAACAGGGTTTTACCCTGCTCGAATTGCTCGTGGTGCTGGTGGTGCTCGGCCTGCTGGCCGGGATCGTCGCGCCCAAATATTTCGCCCAGCTGGGGCGCTCCGAAGTCAAAGTCGCCAAGGCGCAGATCGAAGGCCTGGGCAAGGCGCTGGACTTGTATCGGCTGGAAGTCGGCCACTACCCGTCAACCGAACAGGGCTTGCAGGCGCTGGTGACCGCGCCGAGCGACGAGGCGAAATGGACCGGCCCGTACTTGCAGAAAAAACTCCCGCAGGACCCTTGGGGCCGTAATTACACCTACCGCTACCCCGGCGAAAACGCCGAGTACGACTTGCTGTCGATGGGCAAGGACGGCCAGCCCGGCGGCGAAGGTGAAAACGCCGAAGTCACCAACTGGCAATGAGCGGAGCACACGGCATGCGTTTTCATCTGAAGGCAGTGGGCAAGGCCGGCGTGGTGTCGCTGAGCATCGAGGCGCCCGGTCACAGCGAAGCGCGACGCATCGCCGAGGATCAGGGTCTGCGCGTGGTCAGCCTGCACGCCGAGCGTCACTGGCGTTCATTGCGCCTGAGCCAGCGTGAAACCTTCAATCTGGTGTTGTTCAGCCAGGAATTGACCACGTTGCTCAACGCCGGCCTGCCGTTGATCGATGCACTGGAAAGCCTGGCGGAAAAAGAAACCGCGCCCGCCGCCCGCAAAACCTTGAGTGAGCTGGTGCGGTTGCTGTACGAGGGCAAATCGTTTTCCCAGGCGTTGGCCCAGCTGTCGGCGGTTTTCCCGCCGCTGTACGTGGCGCTGGTACAGTCCAGCGAGAAAACCGGCGCGGTCGGCGATGCGCTGGGGCGTTATGTCAGCTATCGCCAGCGCATGGACGAGGTGCGGCAGAAGATCGTCAGTGCCTCGATCTACCCCTTGCTGTTGCTGGTAGTCGGCGGTGGCGTGGTGCTGTTTCTGATGGGCTACGTGGTGCCGCGCTTCAGTCTGGTGTTCGAAGGGCTGGGCTCGAACCTGCCGTGGCTGTCGCAAATCCTGATGAGCAGCGGGATGTTTTTGCATGCCCACCAGGGTGAGTTCTTCGGGATTCTGGCGGCGATCATCACCGCCCTCGCCATGTTGCAGAAACAACCGGCGTTTCGCCGTGGGCTGGATCGGCTGGTGGAGAAACTGCCCGCCGTGCACCAGCGGATCTTCATGTATGAGCTGGCGCGGTTTTATCGATCACTGGGGATTCTGCTGCAAGGCGGGATTCCTCTGGTGACCGCCATGGGCATGGTCCGGGGCCTGCTCACCGTGGCCTCGCGGGCACGTTTGGACCAGGCCTGCGAGCGGGTGCGTGAGGGGCAATCGTTGTCCACTGCGCTTGAGCTCAATCGGCTGGTGACGCCGGTGTCCCTGCGCCTGCTGCGCGCCGGCGAGCAGTCCGGCAACCTCGGGCAAATGATGGAACGCAGCGCCGATTTCTACGACGAGGAAATCAGCCGCTGGATCGAGTGGTTCGTGCGGCTGTTCGAACCGCTGCTCATGACCTTCATCGGCTTGTTGATCGGGGTCATCGTGATCCTGATGTACATCCCGATCTTCGAACTCGCTTCAAGCATTCACTGACCCCGGGAACGGGTCGGCTTACCGGCAACAACGCACATCCACGTTCCCAACCAAGACAACAAAGACGGAGAACGATATGCACATTCAAAAGCTCATGCTCGCAATGGCCATCGGCGCGGTCCTGTCGGCGTCCACCGTATTGATCCCGGACAACCTGTCCGGGGTGTCCAGCGTTCAGGCCAAGGAAGGTGGAAGTGGGGGTGGAGGAAGCGGTGGTGGTGGCGGCGGCGGTAGTGGCGGTGGTGGCGGCGGAAATGGAGGCGGTGGTGGAGGCAACGGAGGGGGTGGTAGCGGCGGTGGAGGCGGCGGCAACGGTGGCAGTGGCGGAGGCGGCAATGGCGGTAGCCACGGCGGCGGCAGTGGAGGCAACAGTGGCAGCGGTGGCGGTGGCAACAGTGGCCACAGCGGCAGCGACCATGGTTCGGGCCATTCCGGCGACAGCGCCTCTTCAGGACGCAACGGCACCCACGCCGAAGCCGGCGACGATCATGGGGTTCATCGGGCCGGCGAGGTCGGGGATGACCATGGCGTACACCGCGCTGGCGAGGTCGGGGATGACCATGGCGTACACCGCGCTGGCGAAATCGGTGATAACCGTGGCGTACACGTTGGCGGCGAGCCGGGTGATGACAAGCGCGCCAACTAAATCACTTTGAAACGCCCTACCCCTGTGGGAGCGGGCTTGCTCGCGAAAACGTCAGGTCCGTCACTCCTGTATTGACTGACCCACCGCTTTAGCGAGCAAGCCCAATCCCACAATGTTTTGTAGCGCCTACAAAACGCCTTTTGTCTGATCCAGCCGCTCACGCAAAAACTCGATCAACGCCTGCACCGGTCGCGACGCCTGACGGTGCTGCGGATACACCGCCGACAGAATCAACGGCTCCGGACGCAAATCATCCAGCACCGGCACCAGCCGCCCATCCTTCAGCGCGGCCCCGACAATGAACGTCGGCAGATAGGTAATCCCCATCCCCGCCACCGCCGCATCGCGCAGCAACTCACCGTTGTTGACGCGCATCCGCCCGGTGACATTCACCAGCAGCGGCTTGCCCTGCCCTGCATTGAATCGCCACTGCACCGAACGCCCGTGCCCGTATGGCAGGCAGTCATGGCTAAGCAAGTCTTCCGGTTTGACCGGTGTGCCGCGCTCGGCCAGATACGCAGGACTGGCGCAGTACACCCGCTCGATGGCCGCGATGCGCCGGGCGATCAGGGTCGAGTCTTCCAGCACGCCGATCCGCAGCGCCAGGTCATAGCCCTCGCCGAGTAAATCCACCGGACGGTCACTCAGATCGACCTCGACCGTCACCTCGCGATAACGCTGCAAGAACAGCGGCAGCAGACACCCCAGATGCGCCACCGCAAACGACAGCGGCGCGCTGACACGAATCGTCCCGCGCGGCTCGGCGGTCTGCCCGGCGATGCCCTGCTCTACCTGTTCGACTTCGCTCAACAGCCGCAGCGCCGATTCGTAATAGCTCTGGCCCAGTGGCGTCACGTCGAGGCGTCGGGTCGAGCGATTGAGCAACCGCACGCCCAGGCGCTCCTCCAATTGCATCAGCCGACGGCTGACGAACTGCTTGGACAGGCCTAACTGATCGGCCGCCGCCGTGAAGCTGCCGGAGTCCATCACCTGGCAAAAAATACGCATGTCTTCGAATGGGTTCATTGTCACTCTCTGGTTGACAGTTAAACGCTTTATAGCCGCTTTTTCACTTTCCGGCACCTCATTAATCTGTGCTCACGGTGTTGCTGAGGCCTGAAGCCCAGCGCCACAGCAGCCCGATCCCAAGGCATACAAAAACTCAAACGACTTAAAAAGGAATTGCTCATGAACATCAAGAAAACCCTCGCCGCTTCCCTCCTCGCCCTGTCCATCGGCAACGCATTCGCCGCCGAAGGCACTGGCGTCGAACACACCACCCAGGCCTTCCTCGATGCCCTCGCCGCCGGCGGTGGCAAACCGCTTGAGCAACTGAGCCCGAAGGACGCCCGTGCGGTGCTGACCGGCGCCCAGGCTTCGGTGAAGGTTGACCTGTCCGGCGTTGAAGTCAGCGACAAGGCGATCAAGGTCGATGGCCAGACGATCAACCTGAAAGTGGTGCGCCCGGCCAAGGTCAAGGGCGAGTTGCCGGTGTTCATGTTCTTCCACGGTGGCGGCTGGGTGCTGGGCGATTTCCCGACGCACCAACGCCTGATCCGCGATCTGGTGGTGGGTTCTGGCGCGGTCGCGGTGTACGTCGATTACACGCCGTCGCCAGAAGCGCAGTACCCGACCGCGATCAACCAGGCTTATGCGGCAACCAAATGGGTGGCTGAGCACGGTAAGGACATCGGTGTCGACGGCAAGCGTCTGGCGGTAGCCGGTAACAGCGTAGGCGGCAACATGGCGGCGGTCGTGGCTCTGATGGCCAAGGAGCAGAAAACCCCGGCCCTGCGCTTCCAGTTGCTGATGTGGCCGGTGACCAACGCAGGTTTCGATAACGGCTCGTACCAGCAATTCGCCGAGGGCCATTTCCTGACCAAAGGCATGATGCAGTGGTTCTGGGACAACTACACCACCAACCCGGCCGAGCGTGCGCAGATCCACGCCTCGCCGCTCAACGCCAGCGCCGAACAGCTCAAGGGCCTGCCCGCCGCACTGGTGCAGACCGCCGAGTTCGACGTGCTGCGTGACGAAGGCGAAGGCTACGCCCGCCACCTCGACGCGGCCGGTGTGCCGGTCACTTCGGTGCGCTACAACGGGATGATTCATGACTTCGGCCTGCTCAACCCGCTGAACGGCATTCCTGAAGTGAAAGCCGCCGTGCGTCAGGCAGCAGCGGAACTCAAGACCCATCTGAACTGAGTGCAACCTCTCGCCACACCTTCGGGTGTGGCGTTTTCTTTTGTGTCCGCCGGAGTTCGACTCATGAGCCTTTTTTCTGCCCACCTGCTGTCCTGGAGCGCCCTGCTGCTGGTGCTTGACGCCCTGCTCTGGCACCTCGCGCCGTTCAAACATCGCGCGCAACGGGTCGGCGTGCGGCTGGTGCTGTTTCTGGCTTTCAGCGCGCTGATCATCAATGCCGGCGTCAGCCCGTTGCAGGCGCCATTGTTTACCGATGACCAGGTGGCGCAACTGGGCGCGACAGCGCTGGGGATTTTCTGGTGGCTGTACGCCGCGCGGGCGCTGACCGAGGTGATCGGCCTGATCCTGATGCGCCGCATCGGCCACAGCGGCCGCTTGTTGCAGGACGTGATCGGTGCGCTGGTGTTTCTGGTGGCCATCGTTGCGGCCGCCGGTTATGTGCTGGAGCTGCCGGTCAAAGGCCTGCTCGCTACCTCCGGGGTGTTCGCCATCGTGGTCGGTCTGGCGCTGCAAAGCACCTTGAGCGACGTGTTCTCGGGCATCGTGCTCAACACCACCAAGCCGTATCAGGTAGACGATTTCGTGGTGATCGACGGCGTCGAAGGCAAAGTGCTCGACATCGACTGGCGCGCCACGCACCTGCTGACCAGCGCCGGCACCCTGGCCGTGGTGCCGAACTCGGTGGCGGCCAAGGCCAAGATCGTCAACCTCAGCCGCCCGAACAACCTGCACGGCGTTTCGATCAGCATCAAGGTGCCGAATCACATCCGCCCGCGCCGGGTCCTCGACGCCCTCGACCGTACGCTGCAAGGCAGTAGCAGTTTGCTGCTGACGCCCGCGCCGAAAGCCGTGCTCAAAGAGGCCGGCGAAGAGATGTCCGAATACGTAGCCAGCGGTTTTATCGCCGAGCTGGGCAAGAAGGCTGAGGTGCGCAATCAACTGTTCGACCTCGCCCACCGCCATCTCGAAGCCGCCGGCATTTCGCGGCACCCGGACGGTGTGATCGAACCTTCTACCCGTGCCCGCGCCTTGCTCGATGAAGTGAAAATCTTCCGTTCCCTGAGCCATGAAGAACGCGATCGCCTTGCCGAATCGATGGTCGCGCAGCAGTACAGCGCCGGGCAGGTAGTGCTCAATCTGGAGGAAGTCCCGGACAGCCTGTTCGTGATCGCCACCGGCGTGGTCAGCGCCAGCGTGCCGGACGGCAACGGTTTCACCGAGGCTGGGCGCATGGGGCCGAGTGAGGTCATGGGCGAACAGAGCATTCTGGCTGATACGCCTTCGCAGGCGACGTTTACCGCGCTGACGTCTTCGATCATTTATCGCCTCGACAAGAACCTGACTCGCCAGTGCATGGAACAGCGCAGTGAAGTGGGTCGGGCTTTGAATAAATTGCAGGCGGTACGGCAGCAGAACAGTCGGTTGGCGTTGATGGCCCAGCCTTTGCCGGTTCGCAAGGGTGGGTTTTTGGGGTGGTTGCAGAAGCGGTGATGTTTGCACCTCTGAATCCCCGTCGCCTTCAAGAGCAACCCCCTCACCCCAGCCCTCTCCCCCAGGGGGGCGAGGGGGAAAGGGAGCCGATCTCCATGATGTTCAGGTCCTGAGTTCGACCCGATTTTTCAGGTCGATGTACCTCGAAAGAACACCTCGGTCGGCCCCCTCTCCCTCCGGGAGAGGGCTGGGGTGAGGGCAGCCTTTGAAATGAAAACCAAATCTCAGGAACAAAAAAATGCCCGCTCTTAAGCGGGCATTTTTCTCCAACCAATTACTTGGCAGTGAACTTGGTGTAGCTGTTGATCAGGTTGCGGTAATTCGGCAGACGCTGGGACAGCAGATTCGCCAAACCTTCCATGTCGTTGCGCCAGTCACCTTGCAGCTCGCAAGCCACAGCAAACCAGTTCAACAGATGAGCACCAGCAGCCGACATACGCGCCCACGCCGCTTGTTGCACGGTGGTGTTGAAAGTGCCGGAAGCGTCGGTTACCACGAACACCTCAAAACCTTCAGCGATGGCCGACAGGGTCGGGAACGCCACGCAGACATCAGTCACCACACCGGCGATGATCAGTTGCTTGCGACCTGTGGCCTTGATCGCTTTGACGAAGTCTTCGTTGTCCCAGGCGTTGATCTGGCCAGGACGGGCAATGAACGGTGCGTCCGGGAATTGCTCTTTCAGCTCAGGCACGATCGGGCCGTTCGGGCCGCTGTCGAAGCTGGTGGTGAGGATGGTTGGCAGGTTGAAGAACTTGGCGATGTCGCCCAGGGCCAGCACGTTGTTCTTGAACTCGTTCGGCGAGAAATCCTGCACCAGCGAGATCAGGCCGGTCTGGTGGTCGACCAGCAGTACCACGGCGTCGTCTTTGTTCAAGCGCTTGTAAGGAACGTTGCTCATGTGAAACTCCTCGGGGATGGGTGATGCGGCAAGCGCCGGCCACGAAGACCGGCGCCGTTTACGGGATCAGAAAGCGAAGCAGGAGCAACCGAACGCGCCCCAGAAACCGGCGAAATCGCTGACCGGCGCATTCGACATCCGTGCTTTTTCATGGCTGTGGGTATGCACGGCACACGGGCCGCTGCACTGGTGTACCTGAGCCTGCAACGGCGCATTCGGTCGCCAGTGACCCGGGACTTTCGCCACCGGCGACCAGTCCGGCAGAACCGGCAAGGCACGCGGGCCAAGGTCTTCGAAGTCGCCAGCGGAATAAACGATCTTGCCGCCGACGACGGTCAGCACCGACTCGATCCACTTGATCGCTTCTTCTTCAACGTGGAAGAAGTCCGCGCTCAGCGCTGCCAGATCCGCCAGTTGGCCGACCTTGATCTGGCCCTTGTTGCCCTGCTCGGACGAGAACCAGGCGCTGCCGTGGGTGAACAGTTCCAGCGCGGTGGCGCGCGGCAGACCTTCTTCATACAGCGCCAGACCGCCAACGGTGCGACCGCTGACCATCCAGTACAGCGAGGTCCACGGGTTATAGCTGGACACCCGCGTGGCATCGGTTCCCGCGCCGACCGGTACGCCTTCAGCGAGCATGCGTTTGATCGGTGGCGTGGCTTCGGCGGCCTGTTTGCCGTAACGGTCGACGAAATATTCGCCCTGGAACGCCATGCGATCCTGGATCGCAATACCGCCGCCCAGCGCTTTGACGCGCTCGATGTTCTGCGGGGTGATGGTTTCCGCGTGGTCGAAGAACCATGGCAAACCGTTGAACGGAATGTCGCGGTTGACCTTCTCGAACACGTCAAGCATGCGGCTGATGGATTCGTTGTAGGTGGCGTGCAGACGGAACGGCCAGCGCTGCTCGACCAGGTGGCGCACCACCGGCTCCAGCTCCTGCTCCATGGTTTGCGGCAGGTCCGGGCGCGGTTCGAGGAAGTCTTCGAAGTCCGCTGCCGAGAACACCAGCATCTCGCCGGCGCCGTTGTGGCGCAGGAAGTCATCGCCCTGATGCAACTTGACACTGCCGGTCCAGTTCTGGAAATCGGTCAGCTCTTCTTTCGGCTTCTGGGTGAACAGGTTATAGGCGATGCGCACGGTCAGTTGCTCATCTTTGGCCAACTGCTCGATCACCTGATAGTCGTCGGGGTAGTTCTGGAAACCGCCGCCGGCATCGATGGCGCTGGTCAGACCGAGGCGATTGAGCTCGCGCATGAACTGACGGGTCGAGTTGACCTGATATTCCAGTGGCAGCTTCGGCCCTTTGGCAAGCGTCGAGTACAGGATCATCGCGTTCGGCCGCGCCACCAGCATGCCGGTCGGGTTGCCGTTGGCATCGCGCACGATCTCGCCGCCCGGCGGATTTGGCGTATCGCGGGTGTAACCGGCCACGCGCAACGCAGCGCGGTTGAGCAACGCACGGTCATACAGGTGGAGGATGAACACCGGGGTGTCCGGCGCTGCCTGGTTGATTTCTTCGAGAGTCGGCATGCGCTTTTCGGCGAACTGGAATTCGTTCCAGCCACCCACCACGCGTACCCATTGCGGCGTCGGCGTGCGGTCGGCCTGATCCTTGAGCATGCGCAGCGCATCGGCCAAGGACGGCACGCCTTCCCAGCGCAGTTCGAGGTTGTAGTTCAGACCGCCACGGATCAGGTGCAAGTGCGAGTCGTTGAGGCCGGGAATCACGCAACGGCCCTTGAGATCGACCACCTGGGTGCCCGCGCCGCGCAGGGCCATGGCTTGCGCATCATTGCCGACGACGGCGAAGCGGCCGTCCTTGATCGCCACGGCGCTGGCGAGGGGTTTTGCGCGGTCTACGGTATGAAATTGGCCATTGAACAGAATCAGATCAGCGTTGGCGTTCATCGCAGTTCCTTCGATATAAGTGAAACGAAGCCCAGACCTGCCGGCTCAGCGCGGCGGGTTGGCGTTGGATTCCAGGTGTTCATGGGGCTGACTGGCGGTCAGCCATGGCGCGAACAATCGGGTGGCGGCCGGCATGCACACGTAGACCACCGACACCACGATGGTCAGGGTGATCAGAAACGTGGCGACCACGTAGTTGGAAAGAAATCCGTTGAGCTTGAGCAACGGTCCCCAGATCAAGGGCACCAGCAAGGTGTGTGGCAGGATCACGAAAAGTGATACCACTGCCTGCTTCCAGCGCGGTGGCGGCGAGGCGGCATCGGCCAGTGGCGTGAACCAGAACTCGTTGGCCGCATTGACCTCGACCTGGTCGCCGTCGGCAAGCATCGGTGCGGCTTCATCGATCAGCTTCTGACGCTGCGGCGAGTCGAGCCAGCGCTGCATCGCCTCGGTCGAGCAATAACGCAACACGCACGTAAACAGCGCGAGCCCGCCCTGCTTGCTGCGCATCACGTCCACGCCCAGGTGCCCTTCTTCACGCCCCGCCACGCTGACGATATTGCGCAGCCAGGCTTCGTACGGCTGTTCGAAACCGGCCTTGACCCGGTGCTTGACGATCAGCGTCACGGTTTCTTCGGGTCCCGGCTTTTTCAGGGTCTGGGAATCAGGCATAACGGAGCACTCCGGGCAAACGGGTATTGAGCGCCAGCCTTCCGGGCCCGGCGATCAGAACAGTGGTGAAGAGGATCAACAGCAACCAGCCGAACTGCCCTTCAGCCACACTCCATTGCGGATGCACGAGCAGCAGCGCCACCAGCAGCACAAACAGAATAGGCAAGCACGCCAGACGCGCCAGCACCCCGGCGACGATCAGCAGCGGACAGAGGACTTCGGCGAAGATCGCCAGAATCAAAGTGAGGTGGGCACCGAGGTGGAACGGGTCTTCGATCAGTTGCAGTTGCGCGGTGAAGTCCAGCAGCTTGGGCAAGCCGTGGACGAACAGGAGAAACAACCCGCCGGAGACCCGCAGGAACAGCAGGCCGAGGTTTTGCGCCTGGTCATTGCGTTGTACAGCGTTCATGGGCCCACCCTTGATCAATCATTGCAGGCAATGGTGCAACGATTGATCGGGGGGGAAATTGGATGGGTGTGCTCTTTTTACGAGAGCACGCAGAACCCACGAACGACACAAATTATTGTGGGAGCGAGCTTGTTCCCACAGGGTTATGAGGCGACAAACGAATTGTGTTTCAGGTCTTGTTACGCCGGAATATCCAGCGACACCGACATGAATTGACTGATCCGTGACCGCAGCCACTTCTCCGCCGGGTCGTTGTCATGCACCCCGCTCCACGCCATCGACAGTTGCGCCGCATCAATCGGAAACGGCGGATCTTCGGCCCGCAACGCACAACCTTCAACCAACGCACACGCGGCGTAATCCGGTACGGTGGCGATCATCTCGGTACCCGCGAGCAAGGCGCGCAAACCGCTGAACTGCGGCACCCCAAGCACCACCCGGCGGCTGCGGCCGACCTTGGCCAGGTCCACGTCGATGTTGCCGCTCAGATCGCCGGAGAACGACACCATCGCATGGGGACGCTCGCAGTATTCGTCGAGGGTCAGAGGCCCCGGCCGGTTGTCGCCGCGCAGCACCTTGCAGGGAATGTCGCGCAGTTTCTTGCGCTTGGCGTTGGCTGGCAGATCGGTGGTGTAACTCACACCAACGGAGATTTCCCCGGACGCCAGCAGCGTCGGCATCAGCAGGTAGTTGGCGCGGCGCACCACCACGACAATCCCCGGTGCCTCTTCCTGCAACTGGCGCAGCAGCGGCGGGAACAGACCGAACTCGGCGTCATCCGACAAGCCGATGCGGAACACGTCGCAACTGGTTGCCGGATCGAACTCCTTGGCCCGGCTGACCGCGCCGGAAATCACGTCCATTGCCGGTTGCAGTTCCTGAAGAATCGCCAGCGCCCGCGCGGTCGGCTCCATGCCTCGGCCGTTGCGCAGCAGCAGCGGATCGTCGAACAGATCGCGCAAGCGGCCCAGCGCCGCGCTCACTGCCGGTTGGCCCATGAACAGTTTTTCGGCGACGCGGGTCAGGTTCTTCTCGAACATCAACGCTTCGAAAATCACCAGCAGGTTCATGTCGACGCGGCGCAGATCGTTTCGGTTCATGGACGTGTTTCCCTTTTTGGCCAGGCGCAAGTGCTACGCACTTTACTTGATCGGCGGCCATTCGAAATCAGCTTTGGCGGCGGAATTAACAACGTTTAACTCGTCAGCCTTCGCCCCTCGCCAAACAATGAATCCCTCTGCGCAGCGTTGTTTTTTTGACCTGAGGGAAGGCGCCGACCGTGCCTTCCCCCCCGACACGGACATTGGCCATGGCTCATTCACAGCAAACCGTCGCCCTCGCCCCTGCCAGCGAACCCCGCAAAATCAACACCGGCGGCCTCAGCCCGCAACGCGAGCGGCTGGTGAAACAACTGATCCTCGAACGCTTGGGCGACAGCCTTGAAGTCACCGAACTGGCCAACGCCTGCGCACTGTCGCGCAGTCATTTTTCCAGGGCGTTCAAGTGCAGTACCGGTTACTCGCCGCAAGACTGGATCCGCACCCAGCGCATTGCCCGGGCCAAACTGTTGATCCAGCACACCAACCACAGCCTCACGCAGATCAGCCTGGAATGCGGCTTTTGCGATCAGGCGCACTTCTGCCACATCTTCACCCGCAGCGAAGGGATCAACCCGTTTGCGTGGCGTTGTCAGGTCATGAAAAACCGCTGAGGCGGTTTCATTCCCGCACCATCCGCTGAGCCAGTCGCGCTACCCGCTCGCCCAGGTGCGCGGCAGTCAGTTGATCTTCCAGCGGGGGAACCTGCTCGGGCGGTTGTTCGACGCAGGATTGGGACATGGCGCCGAGGGAGCTGCCGAGGCGATTCAATTGACCGTCGAACACACCTTCGCAAGAACGCGCCGGCAACAGATCAAGCCCGACCCAGATCATCGAGTGCTGGGCAGCAAACACCGCCATTTGCAAAAGCGTATTGAGCTTGTCGCCACACAGGCTGCCGGAGTTGGTGAAGCCCGCTGCGAGTTTGTTGCGCCACGGCCGGGCGAGGTAGAACGGGGCCGTGGCCTCCATGAATTGCTTGAATGCCGCCGAAGCGCTGCCCATGTAGGTCGGCGCGCCGAAGATGATGGCGTCGGCGCGGTGCAGGTCATCCCAGTGGGCTTCCACGTCTTCCACCGCCAGTAACAGGCAGGTGCTGCCCAAGTGGCGCTCCACTCCCTTGGCCACAGCCTGGGCCATGACGCGGGTGTGCCCGTAGCCACTGTGATAGACCACCACTACCTTGCTCATCGCAGCGTCCTCCGGACGTATGCATTCCATTGCCTTGGAGTTTTGGCTCTGGAGCGGGCGCGGACGAGTTAATCGTTGTTAATTTTTCCCGGTTGTCGGGTGAGCCGGCACAGGTTCCAGCCTTTAAATACAGTGGTGACGGCACGGAATGCCGATCGATGCTCAAGCGGCAGGCCTTCGCGCACGTTGCGCTGGCATCGAATCCTGAGGAATATGGCCGGATACCGCGGATCAGACAGCTTGCGTGCCCCTCAAGTGTCTATCCGCCCTGCCCGTCACAGGTTCTTCACCACGACAGCGCAGGATTACAAAAACATCGCAGGAGTGAGCGGTTGAGTCTTTCCCCGAATCAGGCCCTCGGTTTCGGCCCCTATCGGATCCACCCCGGCCAGCGGCTGGTGCTTGAGGGCGACCAGCCGTTGCGCCTGGGCCGCCGCGCCATGGACATTCTGCTGATCCTGCTGGCCAACGCCGGCGAGGTTGTGAGCAAGCAGCAGTTGATCGCCGCAATCTGGCCGGACAGCGTAGTGGAAGACATCAATCTGCGGGTACACATGGCCGCGCTGCGCAAGGCACTTGGCGACGGTCAGGCCGGGCAGCGATACATCGTTACGGTGGCGCAGCGCGGTTACAGTTTTGTCGCGCCGATCCTGCTGCAATCCATCGAACAACGCCCCGCTACTGAACCCATCGGTCGGCACAACCTGCCATTGCGTCGTACACGGATGATCGGTCGCCAGTCGGTGGTCGACAGCCTGATGACGCAACTGCCGCGCCAGCGCTGCATCACCCTCGTTGGCCCCGGTGGCATCGGCAAGACCACCGTGGCCCTGCGCGTCGCCGAGCAATTGATCGGCCGCTATCGCGACGGTATCCGTCTGCTGGATCTGGCGCCGCTCAACGATCCGGGCTCGATCTGTTCGCACCTCGCCGCCCTGCTGGATCTTTCGCTGCATGACAGTGAGCCGATGGCCTGTCTGATCAACAGCCTGCGCGAGCGGCAGATGCTGCTGGTGATCGATAACTGCGAGCATTTGATCGACGCCGTGGCGCTGCTGAGTGAAAGCATTCTGCGTGGCGCACCACAGGTACACATTCTGGCCACCAGCCGCGAAAGCCTGCGCGCCGAGGGCGAGTACGTACAGCGACTGGAATCCCTCGACTGTCCGCCGCCGATTGCGGTACTCGACCGCGATCAGGCGCTGGGATTTTCCGCACTGCAACTGTTCGTCGAGCGGGCGATGGCCGCCCACGAACACTTTGAGCCGGGCAATGCCGACCTGCCCTTGATCGTCGAAATCTGCCGTCGGCTGGATGGCATTCCCCTGGCGCTGGAACTGGCAGCCGCGCAGGTGGCGAGCCTCGGGCTGGAAGGTTTGTTGAGTCAGCTTCAGGGGCGCTTGCCTACGGGCAATCAGACTCACCTCGGTCGGCATGAAACCCTGCGGGCCACGCTGGACTGGAGCTTCAACCTGCTCAACGGCTGTGAACAGACCGGCCTGCGCCGGCTGGGTGTGTTCCGTGGCGCATTCACTCTGGAGTCCGCTGCAGCGGTCATCGTCGGCCAGCACATCGAGCCTGATGAAGTTTTCGCCTCGATCACGCAACTGGTCGCCAAGTCGCTGCTCAACGTCGAGGTCGGCGATGAAGAAGTGTTCTATCGTCTGCTCGACACCACTCGCCGCTATGCGCTGGAAAAACTCGACCTGGCCGCCGAACTCGGCGAAACCCGTGAACGTCATGCCGAACGCTGCCTGGCGTTGATGCATCAGGCCCAGGCTGACTGGGAGAACACACCGACCGGGTTATGGATCGAGCGCTACGCCCGTGGCCTCGAAGACTTGCGGACGGCGCTTGAGTGGACGCTGAACGATGAAGGCTCGCGCCCTCTCGGCGTGCGCCTGACGGCGACTTCCGCGCCGTTGTGGCAGGAGTTGTCCCTGCTCAAGGAGTACGGCGTCCATGTGCGCCGGGCACTCGTCTTGCTGGCGTCATCCGAGGAGCCTTGCCCGCGACTGGAAATCGCTTTGAAACTGGCACTGGGCAGTGCCTGCTACCACACCTGGGGCGGCACACCGGAAACCATCGAAGCCTTCACCAGCGCGCATCTGCTGGCGCAACGGCACGATGACAAGGCCGGGCAATTGCGCGCCGTGTCGGGGCACATGGCGGTCAATCTCAGTTGCGGAAATTACCGGATGGCCCTGGAGCAGAGCGAGCAATTCGAAAGCCTCGGCCTGCACGGCGATGCACAATTGTCCTTGAGTACCCACCGTTTACGGGTACTCGCCCTGCACTACGCCGGCGATCAGCAACAGGCGCGAATCCATGCCGAACAAGTGATCCAACGCATGGCTCAAAGCGGCCATCTCAACCGTTTCACCCACGGTTTCGGTGTGCAGTACGACCAGAGCGTCGCCTCGCTGACTGTCCTCGCCCGGGTACTGTGGCTGCAAGGATTTCCCGAGCAGGCCTGGCGTACGGCACGGCAGGCGCTGGACATCGCGGTACAGATCAACCACGGCACTTCGATCTGCTACACCCTGGCACTCGCTTCGTGTCTGATCGCCCATTACAACGGCGACGTACAAAATGCCCGCGCTCTGTTGCAACTGCTGCTCGAACAGGCGCAGAAACATTCGGTGCTGCTGTTCTATACATGGGCGCGGCACTATGCGCAGGTGATCGACGCCGACAATGCCCCCGTCATCCCGACTGCCGATAGCGGCCTGGTCAGGGAAATCATGGTCACTCTGGACCCCGGTTTTGTTGACGATGCGTTGCTGGAACGGGCGCAGAGCGGCGCAGCTGGCTGGAGCACCGCAGAGATCCTGCGAGCCCGGGCCGAGCGATTGCTGGCCGCTGAGTCGCCCTGTCATCACACGGTCGAAAGCGCCTTGCAGCAATCCCTGGCGATTGCCCGGACGCAAGGCGCCCTGGCCTGGGAACTGCGTAGCTCGACGTCGCTGGCTCAGTTGTGGCAGCGCCAGTCGCGTTATCGTGAGGCGCTCGAATTGCTGACACCGATCTACCAGCGCTTCACCGAAGGCTACGCCACCCCGGACTTGCGCAAGGTGCGTTTACTGCTCGACGAACTGCGTGGTCAGTCGGCCGCTTGAGGCTGGCCGGGTGCGGCCCAGGTAACGCGCGTGCCGACGCTCGACATCATTCAATTCGCCGCCCTGCTCCAGCTGTTCACGGGCATAGCGGCGCGTGGTATTGAGCATTCGATAGCGCAGTGTTCCGCTGGAGCGATCCACCGTCAGCAACGACTTGGCCGCCAACTGTTCAACGACTGCCACCAGCGTCGAGGGTGGCAGTTGCACGCAACTGATCACACCAATGGCAGCGTCCAGCGTGAACGCCATCCTGAACACCGACAAGCGTTGCAGTACGCGTTGTTCGTGCTCGCTCAAGCGCTGATAGCTCCAGTCAAGCGCGGCTTGCATCGACTGATGGCGGGGAACGGCGGTCCGGCGGCCGTGACTCAAGACCTGCAGACCGTTATCCAGTTGCGCCTGAAGCCCGACCAGCGCCAGTGCATCGATCTGCGCCGCCGCCAGTTCGATCGCCAACGGCAGACCGTCGAGCCGCCGACAGATATCGCGCACCGTTTCCAGATCCTGTTCACGCAAACGGAAGTCGTGTTGACGCGCTCGGGCGCGACTGACAAACAGTTGCACCGCCGAATAGCCCATGACCTCATCGACACTGTTGAGCGCCGAGGTTTTAGGCGTGCTGAGAGGCGGCAATGGCTGGAGGACTTCCAGGCCAAGACGCAACGGCTCACGGCTGGTGGCAAGGATTGAAAGACGGGGCGCTGCGTTCAGCAGGGTCTCCAGCAAACCACGGCAGGCTTCGTGCAGGTGTTCGCAATTGTCCAGCACCAGCAAGGCGTGGCGCGCCGCCAGTGTTGCGAAGTCGATATCGAGGACTTGCAACAGATGATCGACGAGCGAGGTTTGCTCGCCGACCCGTGATAAATCCACGCGCCACACGCCATCGCGAAAATGCTGCAACAGCAACTCCGCCGCTCTCAGCGCCACCGTGCTTTTGCCGACGCCGGCAGGTCCCGTCACCGTTATCAATCGGGACAGCGGCAGTTGCCGCACCAGGCCACCGACCAGCGAGTCACGGCCAGTGACAGGGGTCAACCGTGCGGGCAGATTGTGCTGTGGCGCCTGGAGACTTTCGAACACCACTTGGGCAACAGTATCGCCGTCCACCGGCGCAACGAAGCTGTACCCGCATTGCGGCACATTGACGATGTAGCGCTGACCGTTCTCGCCATCGCCGAGGGCCCGACGCAACGCGGCGATGTGCACCCGCAGGTTGATCTCCTCGACCACTGACGTCGGCCACACCAGCGCGATCAATTGCTCCTTACTGACCACCCGGCCGGCGCGCTCGACCAGCACTTGCAGAATGTCCAGCGCACGACCGCCCATGCGCAGTTGCCGATCCCCTTCGAGGATCAGCCGTTGGCGCAAATGAAACGCGTACGGGCCGAAGCGCAGGACCGACGCCGAGTTCAATTCGTTGAGGCTGTTCATGTCCGTTATCTTGGCAGGCCACGATGACGGTACAACCGTCACACGGGGCGCAACACGGACATCCGGATGCCCGTAACGGACAGAATCGCTCTAGCTGAACTGTTCCCGGTACTGTGCAGGCGTCAGCCCAAGCTTTTCGCCGAACAGAAAACGCATGTGGCGCACGCTGCCGAAACCGCTTTTGTAGGCCACAGTCTTCAACGGCAGATCGCTGGTCTCCAGCAGATTGCGGGCGCAATCGATGCGCGCGCTTTGCAGGAACTCCATGGGCGTCATGTTGACTTCGCGGGCGAACACCCGGGCGAAATGCCGTGCACTCATGTTTGCAAGGCTGGCCATGCGCTCGATGGTGAAGGTTTCTTCGAGATGCTCCAGAACGTGATTCTGCACTCGGGTGACAGGGGTTTCGTGGGGCGATACCGCCGCCATCAGCGGGCTGAATTGCGCCTGACCGCCCTGACGTTTCATGACGACCAACAGCACTTTGGCTACGTCCTGGGCAACTTTCTTGCCGTGATCCTGAGCCACAACCGCCAGCGCCAGATCGATTCCAGCCGTCACACCGCCCGAGGTGATCAGGTTACGGTCCTCGACAAAGATCTGGTCGGTCGCAACATTTGCGTTGGGAAAGCCCTTGATCAAGCGTTCGGTGTAGTTCCAGTGGGTGGTTACGCGATACCCGTCGAGCAACCCGGCATAGCCGAGCACGAAGGCCCCCGTGCATATCGAACCGTAGCGATCGGCACGACCGACCGCACCTTTGAGCCAATCCAGCAGCGGTGGACACTTTTCGTTGTAGGCACCAGGCCCGCCCGGAACCAGCAGAAGATCATAATGTTCAGCCGCGTCGTCGATGTGCCGGTCGGTATGCACCAGCACACCGTTGGAGGCACGCAGCGGACCGTGCTCGCTACCCAGAAGCGTCAGTTGATAATGGGCGTCCGGCTTCAGGTATCGGTTGGCAACCGAAAACACTTCCAGCGGCCCGGCCATGTCGAGCAGAAGAAACTCGGGAAACAACACCATTGCCACGGTTTTCATGAGCAAACATCACTGAAATCGATTAACGGTTATAAGTTGCCGCATTATGGCCAAGTACAGCGACAACGTTGGAAAAGAATGCGTGAACTGACGCACATAACTGTCAACCCTGAGGAGACAGTTTTTCAATTTTCATCTACTTATTGCGCCAAAGAGTAACCAGTAACCTTCTCCTCACTCGGACGAATCAACGTCCTGAAAGGAGATTTCATCATGCTGACCCTTCGCAAAGCTTCCGACCGTGGTCTGGCCAATCATGGCTGGTTGAAGTCATTCCACACCTTTTCTTTCGCCAGTTATCGCGACCCGCGTGAACAAGGTTTCTCCGATCTGCTGGTGATCAACGATGACCGCGTTGCTGCCGGCAAAGGCTTCGGCCAGCACCCGCATCGTGACATGGAGATTTTCTCCTATGTGCTCGAAGGCGCACTGGAACACAAGGACACCCTGGGCACCGGTTCGGTGATCCGCCCCGGCGACGTGCAACTGATGAGTGCTGGCAGCGGCGTGGCCCACAGCGAGTTCAACCACTCGGCAAGCAAGCCTGTGCACTTCCTGCAGATCTGGATCGTGCCAGACGTCAGCGGCGCCAAACCGCGCTATCAACAGGAGCACTTCAGCGAGCAGAAAAAACGCGGTCGCCTGCAACTGATCATCTCGCCCGAAGGCACCCACGGCTCGCTCAAAGTGCGCCAGGATGCACGCGTGTATGCCGGGCTGTTCGATGGCCCGGAAAGCGCCACACTGGAATTGCCTGCTAACCGCTACGCCTATGTGCATGTTGCCCGCGGCAGCGTTGAACTGAACGGCGTGCAGTTGAAGGAAGGCGACGGTGTTCGGGTTCGTGAAGAACAGGTGCTGACCCTGAGCAATGGCCAGGACGCCGAAGTACTGGTGTTTGATCTGCGGCCACAGGAGTTGCCGGAAATGCCATGAGGCTTCGGTTTCAGCGCTCACAAAAAAACGGTCTTCAGTGAAGGCCGTTTTTTCATTGGCAGAATGACTACTCGTTTTCCAGCACAAACGCTTCGACAATGTGTTCGATCACCGCTCTGACCCGCGCGGTGTGGCGTAAATCCGCATGGGTCACCAGCCACACTTCATAAGGCAACGGCCGCGTACGCTCCGGCCACAGCCTGACCAGACCATCGCGTTCGCCCATGTAGATCGGGATTTCTCCTACCCCCAGCCCGGCGGCAATCGAGCGTCGTACCAGCAGACTGGAGCTCAGACCGGCGACGATCCGCCCGCGAACCACGGGCTCGGTCACCAGGGTCAGGTCCTTGTTGCCTTGCAGATAGGGCTGGTACACCACCAGATCATGCCCCTCGAACGCACTGCCCGGCACCGGCACGCCATGGCTGTCGACATAGGCCTGCGAGGCAAACAACCCTACCGGCCAACGCGCGATGCGCCGGGCGATCAGGTCCGGGTTGTCCGGACGTGTGTTGCGCACGGCGATGTCCGCTTCACGTTTGGCCAGGCTAAGGATCTGCGTAGAGGCGTCCAGTTGCACGCGCACGTCCGGATGCTGTGCGTGCAACTGCGCGATGGCCGGGATCAGGAAGTCGATGGCCAGCGAATCGGTAGTGCTGACCCGCACACTCCCGGTCAGGCGATCGTCCAGACCCTGGATACGCCGTTCCAGTTCCAGTGCCGAATGCTCCATTTTTTCCACCGATTTGAGCGCAGCTTCACCGACTGCCGTCAGTGCATAGCCCTCGGAGGTGCGCAGGAACAAGGTCGCGCCCAGCGACTTTTCCAGTGCCGTGATGCGTCGTCCGACCGTTGCCTGATCCACGCCCAGTACACGCGCGGCGCCGCGCAATGTCGACTCGCGGCAGACCGCAAGAAACACCCGTGCATCATCCCAGTTCATACCGTTCTCCATTCATGCATAAACGCATCACAACAACGCAAACTCGCTGCATTAACGCAGCAACGATAGCCGATATGCTGGGCGCCATAAACCTTTCACAGGATTGCCGTCATGCGCACTTTAACTGCTTCGCCCGAGCGTCCGGACACGGGTGTCTGGCTGTCGATCTTCGCCGGACTCTGCGCCAGCCTGGTCAGCATCGGTCTGGCGCGTTTCGCCTATACGCCACTGATTCCTTCGCTGATCCAGGCGCAGTGGTTTTCCGCCCATGATGTGGTCTATCTCGGCGCAGCCAATCTGGTCGGCTACCTGATCGGTGCCCTTCTCGGCCGCCCGCTGGCACGCCGGGTCACTCAGAAAAACGCCTTGCGCCTGATGATGCTGGCGGTGACCGCGGCGTTTTTCGCCTGTGCGTACCCTGTTTCGGTGAGCTGGTATTTCGGCTGGCGCCTGCTGTCCGGAATTGCGGGCGGCGCGATCATGGTGCTGGTGGCCGCCACCGTATTGCCCCATGTACCGGCCGCCCGCAAAGGTCTGGCCAGCGGGGCGATTTTCCTCGGCATCGGTCTGGGCATCGCCGGTTCGGGCACGATTGTTCCGCTGCTGTTGAGTCTGGGCCTGCAAGCGACCTGGCTGGGACTGGGCACTTTGTCGCTGGCACTGACGGCTTTGAGCTGGTTCGGCTGGCCCTCGGAGCTGCCTCAGGCCGCACACGCAACGGCTCAAGTGGAACCGGTCGAACCGACACCGCCTGCTGTTTATCTGTTGTTTGCCCAGTACGCATTCATGGCCGCCGGGCTGGTGCCGGCCATGGTCTTTCTGGTGGATTACGTCGCCCGCGGACTGGGCGCCGGGGCGCACGTCGGCGCGATGATCTGGGTCATGTACGGTCTGGGCGCCATCGTCGGCCCGGTGAGTTATGGCTTTCTCGCCGATCATCTCGGCGCGCGCACGGGTATTCGTCTGGTGCTGGTGGTGCAGGCCGTCACCCTCGGCTTGCTGGCGGTTTCGCATTCGTTTCTGGTGTTGGCCCTGCTGGCGGTGATCCTCGGCTCGTTTCCGCCGGGCATTGTCCCGCTGGCGTTGGCCCGCGTGCATGAGCTGGTGCCGGATCACCATCGCCAACAGGTGGCGTGGAGCCGGGCCACGGTGTCGTTCGCCACGTTTCAGGCGTTGGCGGGCTTCGCCTATTCAGCGCTGTTCAACGCCACGGGCGGACAACATGCGCTGCTCTTCGTGATTGCCGGCGGTGCCATCGTGATCGCGCTGATACTTGAGCACGCCATGAAACTGCTGCCCTCCTCCGTCGAGCAACGCTGCCGCGCCGAATGACGGGAATCATTGCGCCCTGACTGCGTTCCCATCTACTGATCACTTTTTCAAGAGGAATCGAAAATGACGTTGCCCACTGAAATGACCCGAATCGAAATCACCGAACCGGGCGGGCCCGAGGTTCTGCAATCCCGACGCGTCCCGCTGCCGGTCGCAGCAGAAGGCGAAGTGCTGATCCGTGTGCATGCCGCTGGCATCAATCGCCCGGACGCCTTGCAACGTGCGGGCAAGTACCCGATGAAGCCTGGCATGAACCCGATCCCGGGCCTTGAAGTGGCGGGTGAAGTCGTGGCGGTCGGCAATGGTGTCGGCACATTCGCAGCGGGTGACCGAGTCTGCGCGCTGACCAATGGCGGCGGTTACGCTGAATACTGTACGGTTCCGGCGGGCCAGGTCTTGCCAATTCCCGATGGGCTGGACTGGATTCAGGCAGCGGCCATTCCGGAAACCTTTTTCACCGTCTGGGCCAATCTGTTCGGTCTCGGTGGTGCGAGTCATGGACAGCGTGTGTTGATCCACGGCGGCACCAGTGGCATCGGCACTACTGCGTTGATGCTGTGCAGAGAACTCGGCATCGAAGCCTTCGCCACCGCAGGCAGTGCCGACAAATGCGCGGCCATCCGTGAATTGGGCGGCGAACCGATCAATTATCGCGAGCAGGATTTCGCTGCCGTGATTGCCGAGAAAACCAACGGCCTGGGCGTCAATGTGATCCTCGACATCATGGGCGGCTCGTATCTGAACGCCAACCTCAGCGCACTGGCCATGGATGGACGCGTGGTAATGCTCGGCTTTCTCGGCGGCGCCCGTGCCAACGATGTCGATCTACTGACCATTCTCGGCAAACGAGCCGTGGTCACAGGCTCCTTGTTGCGCGCACGCACTTCTGCGGAAAAAGCTGCCATCGCCATGCAACTGCGCGAACACGTCTGGCCAGTCCTGGCCGCCGGGCGCTGCCTGCCAATTATCGACAAGGTCTACCCGCTTGCCGACGCGGCCCAGGCCCATGCGCACATGGAAGCGGGTGATCACATCGGCAAGATCGTGCTGAACGTGGCGTGAGCCACAGCATCGTTTTGTAATCATTGCAGGCAGACGACGGTCGAAAATGTCACGCGCGGACCAAGGCATCTGGTAAAAAGCCTTCTTTGTCCGCGCACTGGTGAAACGTTTAATGTTCCTTGCCTTCATGACCCGACTTCGACGCCGCCGTCTGGCGTTCGCCTGTATGGCCGCCCTGATCATCGGGGTGCCGACGAGTTGTGCGGTACTGGAACACACCGAACGCAAGCTGTTGTTTCGCATCGAACCGGGCACCGCCGGCTGGTATCACGGCTTGCCCGGCAGCGTTCAGGAACTTGACCTGCAACCGAAAAGCTTCAGGGCCGGGCAGAACATTCATGCCTGGTGGTGGCCGGCGGAACGGCCCAACGCTCCCGCCATCCTCTATCTGCATGGCGTGCGCTGGAATCTGACGGGGCAATTGTTCCGAATCGAACAGCTGCGTGCGGCGGGGTATTCGGTATTGGCCATCGATTACCGTGGCTTTGGCCAGAGTCATGGTGACTTGCCGTCAGAAAGCACCGTTTATGAGGACGCACGGGTAGCCTGGGAACGCTTCCAGCAACTGCAACCCGACCCGGACAAACGCCTGATCTACGGTCATTCCCTCGGTGGTGCGGTTGCCATCGACCTGGCCGCCGAGCTGGGCCGGAACGCCACCAGAAACCATACGCCGCTGCCGGTCCGGGGTCTTGTGATCGAGTCCACCTTCACGTCACTGGCCGATGTCGCCGCGGCGGTGGCCAACACGTCCCTGCCCGTTCGCTGGTTGTTGTCGCAGAAGTTCGACTCCATCGACAAGATTGCCGACATCCATATGCCGTTGCTGGTCGTGCACGGTCTGGCCGATGCGTTTGTGCCGTCACGCTTCAGCGAGCAACTGTTCGCGGCCGCCAGACAGCCCAAGCGATTGCTGTTGGTACCCGGGGGGACGCACAACAACAGCATGGCATTGGGCGGACAAAACTATCGCAAGGCGATCGATGCGTTGATGCAAACCAGGCCCGCCGCACGAGTTGCAGGCGCAACGTTGTTACCTGGTGCGCGCGATTCCTGAGAACAGTGTCCATCGGTCATTTCGGGATAAATATTTGCGGCACTGGCTGGCAATCCGTCGATCTGAGGCTTTGCTGGATGGAGTCAATCCATGACGCAGCTTCGGCACACCCGGCCGCGCTGCGTTTCACTGCCTGATCGGGAGCACCACCATGAAAATCAACCCGTACCTGATCTTCAACGGCGATTGCCGTGCGGCCTTCACGTTTTATGAGCAATGCCTGCAAGGCAAGCTTGAGGCGATGATGACCTTCGGCGAAACGCCCGCCGCAGAGCATGTTCCGAAAGAGCATCGCAATCTGATTATCCATACCTGCCTGAAAGTCGGCGATCAGATGCTCATGGCGTCAGACACCACACCCGACCGCCCGACGCAGGGCATGAGCGGTTGCTCGGTGTCCTTGAACGTCGACACCGTCGCCGAGGCTGAAAGAGTCTTCAATGCCCTGGCCAAGGACGGTCGAGTGGACATGCCACTGGAAGCGACCTTCTGGGCCGCGCGTTTCGGCATGCTGGTGGATCGTTTTGGCGTGTCGTGGATGGTCAATTGCGAAAGCGACAAGTGATGCAGCCATTGCGCCGGACATGAAAAAGCCCGACCTCTTCAGGTCGGGCTTTTTGTTTATCGCTGAGCCAGTTCATGTCTCACGCACTGTTCGTAGTAGGTCTGTTTCACGGCTGCGGGCTTGAGGCGCGAAGTACTGTTGTAGGTCTGCTCAGTAATGCCCATCGCGGTCATGCGCATCCAGGGCTGCTGAAACCTGCGTACCTGCAAGCGCTTGCGGGCGCCATAGAGGGAAATCCCCGACAGCTTCGATTGCTGCGCGCCGGCCGCGATGTCCGAACCCCAGGTACAAGCAAAACGATGGCTCTTGCTCAGTTCCCTCGCCT
The DNA here is from genome assembly GCF_054071635.1 of Pseudomonas sp. SDO52101_S400. NCBI lineage: Bacteria > Pseudomonadati > Pseudomonadota > Gammaproteobacteria > Pseudomonadales > Pseudomonadaceae > Pseudomonas > Pseudomonas sp. SDO52101_S400. The sequence continues at coordinate 151,458 of NZ_JBSVWF010000003.1, forward strand.
GGGCCCCGAGCGCGAAGAGAGCCAGGGAAAGCGTTGCAACGGTGATGACAGTCGTCCGCATATGGCCAGCCTAACCTTTTGAAAAAAGGCGATTTTGACTATGAATTCACGTGACGAGGGCCAGCAATTTGCCGCCTTTCGTCAGTTTTGGCTTAAAGCCTCGAGACGGTGCAATCCCTTTGCAGCATTTGTGAGCTACCTTGTCATCGCGGATTCAACATAGGTGAACCCGCCGCTAGCTGCAATATCGAATAATAATATTTCTGAACAGCCACCGTGGAGACAGCAGGATGCCGTCACAAGTCAAAAAAACCTGGAACACCTTGACCGTCCCTGAAGTTGTCGTCGCTCAATCGAATGTCACCGATGCTCAGCCCCCGGTTGCGCCGGTCCATGCGCAAAGACATGAAGTCGTTTTGAAAGGTCGCCTGGCAAGACAAAGACGTTTCGAAGTCGAGGCCCTGTTCAATCGGCTCAAGGAAACAGAGCGCAGAGTCAAACTCCTTGAGAAAACCCTTCAAGAGATCAGGCCTCATTTTTTTGACGATCATCCTGTCTCGAAAAAGATCGAGTCCGTGCTGGACTGAGCAACTGTTTCGCGCTCCCAGAACAGGCTCCCCTCTCCTGTCGATTCGGTTCTGACGACGAAGGGCCAAAGCCTTCCAGGTGCAATACTGCCGGGCATTACGCCGCCAGAGGCTGCGATAATCGCTGCTCCTCACTCATTCAAAAATCGCACGGTTCAGGTACAATCGCTGTTTGCCTGACAAAAGATTGAGCGCACAGTGAACTCCACGCATCAGAAAACTAAAGACCGCATCGTATTTTTAGATTACATGCGGATATTTGCGTTTATCAGCGTACTTGTCGGCCACAAACTTTACGACAAGCTTGAGTTCATATCCCAGAACCAAAGCCTGCACATCACCCTCAGATACTTCGCCGAGGCACTCTTACCGCTTTGCTATGGTGGAGCGGCAGGCGTAATTGTTTTTTTCCTGACATCGGGATACATCATTACCCATGTCCTGCAAAACGAAACAACCAGCGAGTTCATAATAAAGCGGATATTCAGAATTTATCCTCTGTATATCTTTGCGGTCATCGTGGAAGCATTGCTTGCCAGAATCATTGATGGCGTCGCACTGCCTGGACTCGGCACTCTGATCCCCAGACTGCTATTGATGGGTGATTTTTTCGGTACACCACTTGCCTTGACGGGCGTCGAGTGGACGCTCAGGGTCGAGGTTTGTTTCTATTTCTACATGGCACTGCTGCGTCATTTCGCAATTCTGCAGAAGCCAAAAACGGCGGTGACGATATTTTTCACAACGGCCATGGTCATGTTCCTTGCCCCGCAATTCCCGGTGACCACCGAGTTCTCCCATGGGTATCTGAGTACTTACGGCGTGTTCCTTCTGGTTGGCGCTTGCTTCTACCTATATGAAAAGAACAAAGAAATACGAAACCTTTGTGTCTTTGCGACCTTATCAATGCTCGCACTGTTTCTTTTCATGATTTCAAAAAATCATCCAGCCTGGATGAACAGCAACTATGGCATTTTTGCTCTCGTGATCTTTGGTGCCGGCTGGGTGCTGAGAGACCGCATGCAGTACGGCCCGATCATTGGCATTGCATCCAATCTCACTTATGCCATTTACCTGTTCCATAAGTGGATGTGGGACTACATACAAATAGTCGTCGCAAAGATTGGAATCGTGGCCATACCCCAAAGCCTGCAAATATTCACGATACTTGTGATCATGTGCTATCTGCTCCATATCAGCGTCGAGAAATACGGGCTTGAGCTTGGAAAGAAAACGCTGAAGCTTTTTCGTTCCAGAAAAACCTCTTTGGAAAAAGTCTTGGAGAGTTCGACGAATTAATCTGTTAGACCAAGCCAGGTCAACTGACTGGGCCAGTCACGTGAACGTACTGGCCCAATCGAACTGACTCATGGTTTCACACAGCGCAAAGTATTGATTCGAACACTTCCCTGCAAGACGACTACTTCGTCGTGACCATGCCTTTGCAGAGGCTTTCCAGCAAGTTTTGCCCACCGGGAGAGTTGAAAAACTCAACCGAACCCCTCACCTCCGATGCGTACATTGGCTTATCCGCAACCTCTCGAATGTGATTGGTCATTGGTTCAGTCAAATTGTCTTTTTCCTGCTCCAGAAACCTTTCCAGGGAAATGCCGGCATCCGGGTGTTTTTTTGCGCATGCCTGTGTGGTTGCGACAGCCAGGACAGCGGTCTGATGCTCCTGTAGAGCAACGCTGGTGGCATGAGCTGCAAGGGAGTACACCGAGGCCATAATCGCGATGGCAATGCCGTTACGGGCTTTTCTTGGAAACATTTCCAACTCCAGGTTTCGAGTATTTGGCGTCACTATCGGCCGAGCTCGATGAATCCTTGAGTGAACGCTAACAATCGGTACTGGGCGGCCAATCAAAAATCACGTAGGCCCCGGATAGCGTTGAGAACACTCGATGCGCCAACGTCCCAAGGACCAAACTACTGGGGTGTTTTGCGCAGGCACAAAAAAGCCGATCTGCTCGATCGGCTTAAGTGTCTGATTTTACTCAGGAATTATGGTCGGGACGGAGTGATTCGAACACTCGACCCCTAGCACCCCATGCATGCAGTGATCATGCAAGGCCTTTTTAAACCTCTGTAACCATTGGCGCTCGCTGCAATCGAATGCCCACAAGAGCTTACAAGTGCATTAGAAAGTCACGCAAAAGTCACGCACCCCCTCCTACGGCGTTCTGCCGAAAAAATCCCCACTCGATGTACGGCAACCACCAATACGGCATTGCCTGCTATGGTGCGCGCCGGGCTCGCAAGGAATCGCGCATGCTAGACAAAATAATGAAACTGCTCTCGGTCCTGGAGCTGCTATCACCATCCCACAGGCTGATACGGCACTACCGCGAAGAGTTCGAGCAGCTACTCAAGGAAGATGGTCGCGCTGCTGATCTGCAACGATTCCCATCCGGCGAATACGTCGACGAGGCCGTCGAGCAAGAATGGCAATCGTTCAAGACCATTCAGGAACAGAACGACCTCTCCCTCTGAGCCGACTACACCATGACGGCCAAGACCTTTTGAACCTCTCTGAATATAAGTTCGTTCGCATAGTCGCTCGGGTGATTGTCATCGTTGTAAAGGCGCTGGTAGTCGACCCGGCCTGAACTCACCTCATCAAACAGCGCCGCCTCTGCATCAACAAATGCGCAACCGTTGGCCACGCAGATAGAGCGGGCAACCTGTACATACAAGTCATAGGTGATAGCCTGTTGCGCAGCGCCCTCAAAGGCGATTGGCTTGTTCCGCAGGGATGTGAAGAACAGGAAATCGACGCCCTTCGCGTTGAAGTTGTTGCTGGCCGGCAGGTGATTTCTGAATCGGTTCACGAACGCCACCAGGTTGTTGATGAACGTCGCGATCGGCGTTTGTCTCAGGTACTCATTGACCAGCGGGAGCTGGGTAATGACGTGCGATGGCTGCACAGGAACGTGATTCAGGATTTGTGCGACATGATCGGCCGTCTCGCTTGAATATGAGGCCTCAAGACCAAGCCAGCCGCCTATGCTGTGGCCGCCCATGGCCAGATTGACCACCTTATTGTTGTCGAGGATGACGCCACGGGTATCACACGACCCGTACGCCTCGATGAAGAGGTCGCCGATCTGAGTCGAGCCAAAGTCGATCCGGTAGATGACTTCCTCAGTCACGCCGGCCGTCAGCGATGAGGTATCGATCTGGAAGTTGACGGGATTTACCGTGACCTTGGAAGCAGCGCTCAGCACGCCATTCGGCCCCGCCACAACCGAGCCTGCGGATGGCGATGCGCACCACTCAAGATCATTGGCGCTCGCCCTGGCCAGCGCTCCAGAAAGATACGGCTCATTCCCGCCACCGCCGGTCCCGAGGTTGTCAGTGAAGTACAGATAGAGCATCCCGCCAGCCGGCTTATGGCGGATGGCGATGTACAGCGCCCGGGCAGGCGCCTGCATTGGGACCCGGCAGACGCACTTTTGCACATAGGCCGGATGGTAAAGGCGCATCCCATCGCGCAAGCAGCCGAGGATCGCTGTCCCACCCAGCGGGGCGCCGGACGGAGTGACGATGCCAATCGTCGATCCACCATAAAGCGTGGCGATAGACCCGAACTTGATCAAGCCATACCCTGGCACGAATGCCTGATTGCCGACTGCAATCCATGCCGGCAATGATGCGGCCGGCTGCACAGTCGACAGGTACAGGTCATTCGTCGAGCTGTTGCGCTCCGCATAAATGCCGCCAGTGTCATTGGTGTAGATGACGAACCCGGTACCTGAAGGGACCCGCGCCGGGTTGACGGTCAGTTGCAAGAACTCTGACTTTCCCGACTCCTGAAACTCGTTTACGCCCTCAGTTGTCAGGGTGAGCATCGGCAGTCCGAACAGGCCAGTTGACAGTTTCTCGCGAAACAGGCCGGCATAAGTCGCGCTGAGCGCGGCCGGCGTGTAAAACCGCGAGTTGGTCAGGCTCCCATAACTGGATAGCGGCGTGAGCGATCCGCTGATCTTCCCAACCACGGGGATCAGCGGGAACACTTGGCTTGGGTCATTGGCTGAGCGAGACAGCGCGTCATTTGCGTAAAAGCCGGGACGCAGGCCGATCGTAGGGTAGTTGCTGCCCCATGCACCGTACGTAGCAGGACAAAATCCGCGACGTCGAGAAATATCGTCAGCCAGCTGACCCATAAAGCCCTTGTTGTAAATGTTTGCGCTATGCACGGAAACGTTTACAGCAGTCGTCCATGTTTGAGACTCAGGGGATCCCTGTCCCCAAGCATGCGAGTCACCGAACAGCAATACCCACTGATCCTGGGTTGCACCATTCCGGTTCTTCAGAAGAGAAACTGGCAGAGTCGACGTATTGATCCCTTCAGCAATGGCCATTCGCACCTCTCGAAAACTGATTATTTACCCAGACCATCAAATGCTTTTTCGCACGTCACTCCTCTGGCGTAACTTTGATCAGCAAACTCTGCCAGTTCTCCCGCTCGCTGGTCAGCGCGCTTGAGCACGTCGGCAAGCACCATGACGGCGCGGGAAGCTGCCGCGCTTGCGGCGGAAGTGCAGGAATTGCCGCCGGCCTGACTGGCTGCGAGTCGAGCGGCAAGCTTGTCGGCTGCCCCGCGCAGGCTGTCAGCAGAAGCGCGAGCAGTGGCAGCGTCAGCCGTGAGCTGATCGATCGTGCGTTGACCATCTTGAACCGCCTTATCGATTGAGTGTTGGTAAGACTGCTCGCGCACCCGGGCGGCAGACTCATTTGCGGCCAGGGCGGCCTCGTCTCTGGCATCGCGCCTGGACCACTCCGCCTGCCATGTTGCGTTTGTGACGCTCACACCATGGTGGTAAGCACCGAGCAGCGAGCCGGCAACTAGAAGCACCGCTGCTATATAAGGAAGGATTCGCAGCCAGATGGAAGTCATGCCAGCACCTGCAATGCTTTCTCATAGAGCGCTTGGCGCTCAGCAGCACCATTCGGAGTGCGCCCGCGCCGGCCAGTGTTGATGATGCTACCAATGTTCGCGTTGTCGCCTGCGTCGGCCAGCGTGTTAAGCCCATGAGTGGCCCACCACCACGCTGCCGACATCGCGGCATGCTGCGGCAGCTCCAGCAGCTCAGGGTGATTGATCAGGTCCAAGCCCAGCGCCTCGCCGCACTCGGCATAGTTCGACCGGCCGGTGATCTGGATCAGGCCACGCCCGCGAAACTTCGAGCCATCTCCGGCCACGGTGTTACCGAGGTCTGGCCGCCCCTCGTACTTCAGCTGAGCTGGTGTAGGCCCCCAAATCTCACGCACCCAGCACAACTGGCCGGATTCATGACCAGTCTGGGCGATGAACGCAGCAGCACGCTTCGTCCCAACAATCTGGTAATGCTGCATCGCTGTGTTGAGGGCCGGTGCAAAAACGCCGGCTTTGGCGCCGGCGTTCGGGAGGATCTGCAGCAACTGCTGCTGAGTAATTGGCATGTGCGTCCCCTATTACAAAACGACCGCAACCAAAGATAGGTCCATCCCATCTTTCGGCTGTTCTGGCCAAGTCACAGTTTCCGGCCAGCCAGCATCATTCGACAATCGACCAAGGGCTGCCGAGTAGCGGTACCACGCAGTTGACTGCCCCTGACGGACCGGTAGCTCTGTTTCGTCTGCAGGCGTAGCTGTCCCGTCCTTAATGGAGAACTGCAAATCATCAATGCGATTGGTCAGAGCTGCCTTTTGCGCGCTCGCCAATTGAATAAACCCGCGCAGCTTCTGGCTTTGTGCTGCCAGTATTTGTTCGGGAGTTGGAGGCGGGTTTTGAATTTCCACCGCTTCTTCGTCGGACACTGTGACATATCCAGCTGGCAACAACCCTTCCCCACCATTCAGGACGTCCTCCTCGCTGAGGTACCAGAGAGAGCCCGTCCAATCTTTGAAATATGGCATTTCCTTAGGCTCCTTATCTGTATTCAGCCCAGAAGTTGTTGGTAATTGTCGAGCCGGCAACCACGACATAGGACCACCCGACAGGAACCTCGAATGACACGAATGCGGTTTGAGAAAGTGATGTACTGGCCGCCCCAACAGTTACGGGCGGTCCGCCAGGCGGCGTGACCGAACAGGTAAAGCCGGTGTTTGCCGAAGATGGGTTGCCAGAAACGTTTACCGTGATCGTTCTTGGAGTGGCGTTAACGTAAGTTGTCCCATAAACCCTTGACCCAAGAACATTTTGCCACGTCTGCCCAGAGCCATACGCTTGTAGTGCAGCCAGCGCCTGTCCACCATTACCTTGAAGCAAGGTTGGCGCTGTTGCCCAGGTGCCAGCCGTCGCTTCAGTGATCAGGATGTAGCCAACAACTCGGTACGGCGAGTTCGCAGAAACTGCAGAAGCCGAATAGATGACGCCAGCCGAGGTTGCCCCTGCGCTGATAGTCGTGGGGCTGATCAGGTTGGTTTCGCTCAGATCCAAGGCGCCGGACATGTTCGTAATGCACAGGACTGGAGTGCCGCCGTTGTATGCAACAAGCAAGATCAGTTGCGCCTGTTGGCCGGAAGCTGTGCCAAGTGTCGCGCCAGACGGGACAACGAGAGACAGTGCGGCCGCCGGGTTAGCGGTGACAGGAGTGCCAATGTTTAGCGTGGGACTGCGAAAGTTCAGCGCTGTAGGATTCCATCCGACCGTCAATGCGTTAGCTGCAACAGATGCGGTGATCGACTGAATGGGGGCGCCAAGCGACTGCGCCTGCGACAGCTGTACGGCATGCTGACTTTTCGTGGCTGGCGCGACCTGCTGAGAGCCACCGAGTGACTCGATGATGATCCAGGCGCCATTGCCGCCATTGACTCCAGGTTGCACCAGATACATCAGGACTGCGATACCAGCCGGTAACTCGCCACCCTGAAGAGGCTGAAGGCCGAGACCGTAAATTGGCTTAGCGGCAAGACCATCGGGAGCGTATGTCGCAGCTCCAGTATTGGCATTTGCAATATTGATGCGCTGTACATATCCGGTCGCCGGAAGGGTCGTAAGCGCGGGGGAGTTTACTGCTGCATATGCGTTGGCCGATCCTGTATCGGGGAGGATTGTAGTCTGGCGCCCTACTGCCCGGATGGCTGTCAGTAAATTCGCCTCAAGCGTCGAGGTGCTCCCATCATCAACAGCGTTCTGGCCAGACTGGTCAACAATGAACTGAGCCAGCATCGAGGAGATGATTGATGATTGCCTCCACGCTTTATTGAGCTGTGCAGACTTTGCGGTCCCTGCTACAAATCCAGTGGAGCGAGCAGCCAAAGCCAGGTAGTCAGTCTGGTTCATTACATTGGCGCCCACGGCGTTGCCGAACGGCAAAAAGTCATTCGTTGGCATATGAACCCCGAGTTATGAGTAGAGTTTTCCCCAGCTTCCTTCGTCGAAGCCGGCGATGTATTGGTTTGTGACGTCAAAACCGAAGAGAGGACCGTCTTGCGTAGGGGTGACGTAGTAATCGACTCCGACACTTTGCGGCTTGATTGGAATGTAACCGCCGGTCAGTAGTGCGAGCTCCAGTGCAGTAGGTGACACACCGGCAATACCGATCGTCATCGTCATGTCCTGGTTGTCTTGAATGAAAACGAGAGCTTCGCCGGTGAAGATGAGATCCAAGATTTTCTTGGACTGCTCCATGGTTCCATCCCAGTGGTTCGCGCCGATTTTCGCTCGTATCAACGTTCGATACGTCTCGTTGTCGAGTGTGGTGATGCCACTGTCGGGATCGAACGGGCCTTGCCACGCGCCTTGGTCAAAGCCGAGACCATCGGCATCCAGCGCAAAGTAGACACCCGTCAGTGGTGTGCTGACATTTCTGGAAATCCCCACCCACAAACCGATGTCGTCAAGCTGTGCATCGACGGCATCATCCAGGTCAAACGCTGCGGGAAGGCTCACCGATACCGTGCTCACGTCCAAAAAACACTGCGATACCGATTCAACCATCTGCATGAATTTCGGTTTATCTGAGTGCTCGCTGGTGATCTTGCCCGTGTAATCCTTGATGTCTGCCATGTCAGGTCACCGTAAGGACAACGGACGCGGGCGTACAGGAAGCGGCCTGATTGAATGCAAGCGGAACATCCGGCGTGCCAGGGCCGCTCGGCCCCGTGAGCGTCAAGGCTGTAAGCTTGAACGTTTCGCTGCCGGGAATACTGTTCGCAGCTGTCAGCGCATCAGCCCATTCGACTGTTCCGCTTGGGCCTCCACCGATTGAGACAGCATTCACGTAATCCGATACCGCTTGCTGAAGCGCGGCGCCGATAGCAGTCGTGTAGCCCGGCAACGCCTTCAGCGAAGCGGCTGCGGTAATCGCTTTATAGGTTGGGCGGAAAAAATTGATGGTGATCGGCATCCCATAGACATTCAGCACGGTGACCGACGTCGTACCGAATGTGCCGCCCCCTGGCCCTTTTTTTGCCGCGATGGCCGATGCGATTTCCGTCGCGTCGCCACCCTCAGCGATAATTGCAAGATGATTTCCCAGAATGCCGTTGGTGTCTGTGACCTTGGTGTCGTTGTCGACGGCTGAATACCGAGTCACCCCGGCGACGTTCGCAACCGCACCAATGGTCCCTTCGAGAACCGTTCTGGAAGGAAGCGCTGTCGATGTTTTCTGTTTGGCTCGAAGCTTTGGGTCCGTTTCTACCGGTGCGCCAGGCGTCGCATCCGACAGATTGGTTACGCTCTGCCAGCCCCTAGTCACTGTCGAGATCTTGTTTATCTGCCCAGCAGTGGCAGTAATCGCACCGACTGTCGCGCAGGTCGCCGTCTCGACTATCTCGCCAGACGGAGGAATAACCACGGAGGCTGGTAGCGCCCATTTGTTCCCGTTTTGGTCTTCGGCGAATCCGCTGGTGATCGTGGTGCCAGCCTGACCGATGATTGTCAGATCGGCCTGGGAGTTGGTCGCCACGGCGCGTGCGATGCCGTTGATCTTCACGTTACTGGACAGCGCGGCTTTCTGTGCGGTGGCCGGCGAGAACGAAAGATACGCGGCAATCGTGGCGGAGTTTGAATCGCTGATGGCCAGTGCCTGAACTGCCAGAAATTGGCCGTCCTGCGAATCAGCCTCAAGGTAGATATCATCTCCATAGATCGATCGATACTTTGCTTTCAGGTAATCGAGAACCTCGGCATACGTCGGCGCCGTGATGCCGGTTGCCGTAATGGTCGGTGCTGTTGGAGAGGCCATTTATTGAGTCCCGTTGATAGTCGCCTGGCCGTATACCGTTGTGACTTCGGCTGTCGGCGTGAACTTGCGGGTATCTGGATCGAGACCGCTGTCGTAGCTGTCGAGCTGCACAACACCTTGTGTTCCAAGGATCCGCTTCTGGACGGCGGAGTCACGCGTAGCAACTGTGCGCTCGCCCAGTACCTCAGAGCTCCACGGCATGCCTTCGGTTTTGTCGAGGAACCACTCGCCCTGATCGAGTTTGAGCCTGGTGCTGATGGCCTGAGCCACCGCCTCGGGAGAGTCACGCAGGAAGTCGGCCTGCTGGTGGCCGAAGGTATAATCGCCATTGGCGTCGAGCTTTCGATATCTCATGGCGTTGGCCCTCCGCTCGTTCCGCCGCCGGCGGTCACACCGGTATGCTTGTGAGTCTGGAGGCTGATCGTTCCGGCCTTCACGTCGCCAGTCGAGTCGACTCGGCCGTTGACCTTCACGTCGCCGTTGATGGTCACCAGCGGCGCGGTCAGGGTGATGTTGCCCTGGGCGCTCACCAGCGCGGCGCCGGCGGTCACGGCATTGATGGCGTGCGTAACCGAATCGACCTCAACGAATGCCGCGCCATCGTCTGTCCTGAGCTGCGCGGCGCTGCCACTGATGCCGCCGATCACCCGTGGCTGCGAGCGGAATCCCAACAACACAAATCCATCCGACAGGTCGTGCATACGCAGATCGGCCTGCGCCTGGACCCCGCCAGACTGCCACCAGGAATCGATGCAGCGCGACGAGAACACCACGAGGCATTCATCGCCTGGCTTTACTGGGAAGGTCAGTGTGCAGCCGCCGCCGGCCGGGAATTGCACCGGGCAGTCGGTGAGAAGCGGGAGATCTGTCCCAGTGAGGGCGCCGGTCTCGTCGCGCACTAGGCCACTGATTGCCGGTTGAACCGTGCAGGTCATATGATCAGCATTGAAGGATTGAATAATGCCTGGGACAGCTGTCTGAATTTTTGACTGCCACCCACCAAGGGCGACCGATAACCCAATAATCGGGTCGTTCATACGCTCGCGTGCATCCATGGAGAGTCACCATGAGAAAGTTGTTTTTGATTGGAGCGCTTGTATTGCCGGCGATTGCAAATGCTGAGGTCGTATACGTGCAGACCGCCAAAGGACATCAGTGCGTCGGTGATAGATTTCCGATCACTGCCCCGCTTGAGGTTCTGTACCGAGATCGCAAATGCGATTTGCCTTTGGCGCACGCCAAAGATATGCGGGCCTATTTTTTTTCGGATAGCGGCTCTACTTCTGCCAATACGAAGCGACCTGCTTTGTCACTGAAAGGCTGCTGGGGAACGCATTTAGATGGGTCATACGTGATTGTTCGTCAGGATGGCAGCCAGAGTTATGCTCCACCGAATGCTTACGTCACGGCGGACTTGGCAAAGGAAGGATTGTCTACCGTAACGGCATCCCCGAATCAGGGTAGTCGGTACGCCAAAGCCATGGAAATGTGTCCTTAACCGTAAGGTCGGACTGGACCGACCGGACCAACGCCACCGGTTTGAGGGAGCAAGCCAATCGGTACTGTTGCATCAATCGCAAGGCAGATCGTATCGGTGTACCACTCATTGCCCCGGGTATCTCCGTAATGGTCCACGACAATCGCTTTATAGAACCCGTCATCAGCGATCTTGGCTTGTTGCTTCACAAAGCTGTTGGACGCTCCTGAATTGATGCTCAGACCGTACCGATACTGCTGGATGCTGGTGTTGTTGATCTGCAAACGCTTGCCGATACGGATGCCTGGGTTCAGAAGCGTGCGCACGTTGATTCCGTTTTGGGTCTGCTCCGGCAGGCCCACCATCCCCGTCGCCGAAGTGATCACGACAGCTTCGCCTGGCAGGTAGGCGTTGTTCGGGATTAATGTCAGCTTGCTGTCCTGAATGCTCCAGCTCACATCCTGCGTTTTACCCAAGATGTCGAGAAAGTCGCGGGTCATGCCATAGAAAACTTTCCCCCGAGGGAGCCTGGTTTCCGAAAGCTCAGGCGCCTCTCCCATGGTGATGCCGCGCGACTTCATAGAGCTCAACACCTGCTCCAGGTGATCATTGGCAGTGGAGCCAGAGGCCAGCGTCACGTTCATCACGGCGAAGTTATAGGCGCTGTCGCCGTCGGCAGCAGTGATGTCGATGTAAGTCGTGTCCTGACTCTCACGGCCGCGCCGAACCTGTTTGATCGTGCCGTCGAAGATTACGCCGTAGTTTCCGGCATACCCGGCTTGCAGCACGACCCGTTCGAATTCCTTTTGAATCCGCTGGACGGTGTTTTCACTGAGGTTGTATACCCTGATGTCTGCTGAATTTGGGGTTTTGAAGTCACCTCTTCGCACCGCGAACCGGATTCGCATGTCCGACAGGTCGAGAGCATCATCCGCGTCCCCGACCTTGAGGCTGATTTGGCGCAGATATTGGGGCACGCTCATTTATCACTCCGTGAACCAGTAGAGATGGGAGCCTACCCCGAGATTATCGAAGGTCGGCACCGCATCAGGATCAGCTGTTGTCTGCACCCAGAGCACCCCCGAGATCAGATACTCGTACTGTTCCAGCAGGTTCGTGCCGGTCACCAGCGGGATTCCCTGAATGATCGGGTTCGCACTGGTGTCGGCAATGTCGAGTATCCAGCCCGCGCCTTCGGCATTCCGCCACTGAATCGTGAGCCGGTAATCGACGCCAGAAAGCGAAATGGTGAAAGTTTGCGGGTTCGGGCTCAGCGGAATTTCAAAATTGGCCATGGGTTATCCGTCTGGTGGTTGCCATCCGCCCGGGGCCGGAACTCCGACTACAACCTGCTTTACACCAGCGTCGGTCGTTTCAGCGGTCGATTCAGGCTGAGCCTGATCCTCACGCGGCGGTAGCGTGGTGGCCTGCGTCTGGACAATGAGGACCTGCTTGAAAACAGCGGTCACCATCAGCGTGTATTCGCTTTTCTCGTCCGTGGTCACGCCCAGGCTGCGCATCAGCATGTTGGTGTAGAGGCGCTTGCCGGTGGTGACGTCAAAGGGAATCCGTGATTCCTGCAACGCCAGGAGCTGGTTGTAGACCCCCGACACATAATCCGAACCGAATGCATCGCCACCCTGCAGGGCGGTAATCAGCCCTTTTACACCCGCGATCACGCCGGCGAGACTGGCATTGCTCCAGCCGCACCGGACTATCAGTTCGGCGGGTTTCTTGAAGGCATGGTCCGTGATATTCGCGCCGAGCTCGACCGGGTGTTCCGTAATTTGCAGCTCATCGGTGCCCACTTCCTCAATGGTGACATGGGCAACGATGCTGCCGATCGAGCGCTTCGGATCGATGGTGATGAAGCCTGCGAAGTTGGGCATATCAGTTCACCGCCGAGTTCAGGTTACGGGTTATGTCCTGGTTCACCCTGCTCTGGGCTCCGCTCACAGCCGATGCCGTGGCGTTAGGGTCCGTGGCACCGTAAACGTTGATCGTGGTGGACTGATGGAGTTGGTTGGCGACATCCCCTCTGGACGCTGCCTCACGAGCCCTTGCGGTTTCATCCACTCCAGGACGTTCGTAATATCGGGAGACAGTTGAGCCCGCATCTCGTGAGTTTGTGGCGGCCTTCAGCAACTTACCGGCCGCCACTTCGGCGCCTTCTGTGAGCTCGTAGTGAACGAAGCGCAGTTGATCTTCCAGTGTTGACTGACGAATGTCCTTGCCGGCCCATTTCTCGAAATTGGCTTGGCGATCCGGGTGCCATTGCGCGACTCCATATGCCTTGCCGCCATCCCCGACTGCAGACGAGTTGAACCCGCTTTCAGCCGAGAGGTTTGCGGTAATACCGGCCGACTGGGCCGGTGACCAGCCCAGATCCTGGAAGAACTGCATGACCCGGCCGGCCATATCATCACCACCGCGTAGACGTCCATCAGCAGCGTCCTCGGCGTCATGCCGGCGCTGCACAATGTCATCCTCACCCTCGTTCAGCGAGGACGAATAAACGGCAGCCCCAAGGCCAACGGCCAACGTGGACAATGCTGTAGCTCCAGCGGCAGCAGCTCCGGCCCCCGTAATCGCGGTACCAAGGCTTAAGAACGCCCCGGCAAGCCGCGTAATCCCAGAGATCACAGACAGCGCACCGATGGCGTTCAGCGCCCAGAGCAACGCAATGATTTTCGTGCTCCAGCCGTCGGTAGCCTCGTCGAGCTTGACGAAGAAGTCCCAGATTTTTTGCAGGTACGGACCAGACTTTTCCGCAAAGTCGATGATCTTGACCGCGATGTCGGCGATCCGATTGGCGATCATCGGGCCGTTCTGTTGAAACCACTCAGCGAAGCGCTGCAGGTCCGGACCAAGCTTGTCCATCAGGGCGGCCTGAACCTGAATCGAGAATGTCTCGAACTGCAGCCCGACACTTCGTAGAACCTCCATGAACGCATGGGCATCCTTTGTGGCCTGGTCAAGGCCGCTATCTCTCAGCTTTTTCCGGTTCTGTTCTAGCTTCGCGCCAAACTTGTCGTCCTGAATGGCGCGCAGCGTGCGCTCGTCAATGCCCAGCACGCTGGCGTACTGGTTGGCCTGATACCACGGCATCGCCTTCAACTTCTGGCCGATATTGACCAGCATGTCGGCGGTGTCACGCAGGTTGCCGTTTGCATCACGAGTCTGAACACCAATCCCTTTCAGGAAATCTTCACCGCCTGGGTTGTCACGCAGAAATTTGGCAATGCCCTCGATCGATCCGCGCGCCTCATCGGCCGATGCACCAAGGTCTCGAGCAGCATATTCGGCTGACTTGAGGCTTTCGGCAGATGCGCCCACTCGCTGGGATGCGAAATACAGCCCTTCAAGGTTGGATGCGAACGCCGAGACACCGGCGGCGACCGTCAGCGATGCGCCGGCGATGACTGTTACGAGGCGAGTTACCGTCTTGGTGGCGTTGTCGATGCCAATGGTGAAGTCCTTGACACCCTTCTGATCAACCTTGAACCCCAAGCCAACCAAGAACTCCTTGATGACGTCTTGATCAGCCATTTAATCCTCCAGGGCCTTGCGCATCCGCTCCTTGTTTTCGGCGCGGATAAGCAGCGAATCGTTCATTTTTGCGATATCGGAGAGGTCCAGCGTGCAATTGAGCAGGGACTCATAACGGCACATCCCTTCGTGCACCGGGATGAGCAGCCAGTCTTCGCCGTCAGGCAGCTTCTCAAGTTCGACCGTCAGGCCTTGGGAGTGCCCTGGCCGGTAAGCATCCCGCGTAAAAAAGGGCCGAGCGACTCGGTGATCACGCGCACAGCCAGTTTCAACATGACGCCCAGGTCGAGGTCATCGAACATGCAGACATTCTGGCTGGCATTCCAGACAGGGAACCAAGAGGTGCCCTGTTTGCGCTGAACAATGCCGAGGCACGTTGAGAGGATGAATTCAGCGGTCTCATCCGGCATACCGGCAATGCCGTCGGCGAAGGGCTGAAGCATCTCAGCCAGCGCGCCAAGATCACCACTGAGTGGAACCAGAGCGGAATCCGCGGCGCCATCAGAAGGTGCGGTTTTAGCCGACGCCCGAAGCTTCAGGAACACCGGGATCAACGTCGGGATCATCGGCGCGACCTTTCGGGACAGGTGGAACTGCTGGAAGGCGTTCAGCTTGCCGATGCGAAAAGTGTCGGCGCCGAGTTCGAATTCGCTCATCAGTATGTACCCAGGATGGAGTCGATTTTGATTGCATCAAATACCCACTCATAAAAGCCGCCGTCTTTCTTGTAGCTCATGTCCGGCACTTTCTTGAATGCACAGCTACGGCAGCCGTGACCATCACCACTGGCGCTGTTCGTCACCGTGATGACGTTCTGGCCCCACAACGACGAGCTAAGGCTTTGTGCGTCATACAAGGCCATAAGTTTGGCGTTGGTCGGTGATGTTTGCAGATAGCGGAACGTTACAGTGCCGGCCTTTCCGGCATGTAGAGAGTGCATACCCTCGCCGTCTGCCCCTGTAATCATGGTGTTTTTATCTTCCACTCGGGAAATCGTGATCCCTTCTTCTGCGTTGGCAGAACCAGCGCCCAGGTCGAGCACCGCGCCGGCTCCGACCAGAGAGGCGTTTACATCGAGAAAGCTATAAGTAGCCATAAGTGATCAGCTCCGATCAGCGGTTGACGTTGACGATGATATCGGCGAAGTGGACCGCGCCGGCCAACTTGATGGCGGCCTGGATGACCGGCGCTTTACGGGCCTCTCGATCGGCCTGGGCCTGGGTATCTACGGAATTTGCATACACGTAATAGCCCTTCGTGAGGTATTGCCCAGAAGTGACAGCACCAACATCCGGTCCATTCCATTGGCCAGGTGCGCAAAGTCCATTGTTAACTGCCTGATCGCATCGTCCATCGATGGTGGTGACGATGCGATTGATGCCAGAATTTGTTTGTGGGGTTTTCGTCTGGCCGGTGTAAAGCAGGTTATAGACAGCCGTCTGAATATCGTTCTGCAGCCAGTCCAGACCGTGCACCTCATCGAAGAAGTACCCGTTGCACATGACGCCTTCCTGGATGATCGCCGTGTCGTTGTTGTAGTTGACGAACACGTTGCAGTTTTTCGCCTTAAGCGCGGCCGCTTGGCTTTCAGTCAGACTTTCGGCGGTAATTCCGGGCTCTTGCTTGAACTTCAGGGTGATGGTCGTGTTGTTTCCCTGGAAGTTCACAGTGAATGCCCGGCCGAACATCGAGGCGGCGGCGTACGGGGTCGCACTGGAGAACTGGGTGAAGGTGCGCTTGTAGTTGGCTGCCTTCAGCTTGCTGGCGATATCGGTGGTGCTGGTTGGGTCGAGAGCCAGCGAGTTCTGAGTGGTGTAGCCGAAGATTCGGCTCTGACCGCTCCCTTCGATAAACGCGGCAGTTGCCAGAACATCCCCTTCTGCCAGCGCTGAGTCCGCCACCAGCAAGCCATACCAGTCGTTCGACATGCCGGACAAGCGGGCCACGGCATTTACCAGTGACTCAGCAGCCACGCCATTTACCGGTGCCGAAGCCTGACCGGTTTGCAAGCCGAGCAGGACCGAAACGTCCGTGCCGCTGGCAGGAGCCTCGGCATAGGTGATGGTCGAAGTTGCGCCAGTGGTGGCACTCGTGACTTCGAATCGGCTTTGAGTAGCGTTCCACACGCAAGTCCCGGCGGATGCGAGCTTGGTCGTGATCGCCGTAGCGACACCGTTCAGATTGGTAACTGCCGACAGGTCAATCGCACTCAGCGTCTTCAGTGTTCCGTCGATGGTGATTTTCATACCACCGGCGGTCACTGCTGTGAAGTTGGCCAGGGCCTGCTGGGAAGAAGACAGGACGGCGCCTTTGAGGATGGCCGAAGTTGCAGTCTTCGCCCATCGGCCGATGTACACGATTGCCGGTTGCGGCGATTGGCTGAAAAACAGGTTGCTGGCCAGATATTCAGGTGCCGAAGTGCCGAAATCACTGACAACACCATCGGTGCTCGAGTATTGGCGCAGGCCCTCACTCACATCGATGATTGGTGACGAACCGAGGACCAGCAGCGCGCCAAAATCACGCACAGCAGCTGCCTTCGGAGACATGACGATCTGGACGTTCACGACGTCCGAAATGGCAAGAGTCTGCATTGCTTTCTCCGGGTTGGATCAGTCGGTAACGATCACCGGATCGGCCGACAGGATGTTGAGAACTGGGTAGATGCGCACCACTTGGCGACGCATCTGAATGAAAAGGTCGTAGCGGCGCACCCATTGCTGGTTCACCAACTCGGGTACCGGCCGAATATCGGAGGCGCCGTAGAACGCCATCCTCTGGGTTTTGATGGCTTCGCTGTTCTGCGTGATGAAAATGCCGTCGCGTAGGATCGATGCGTAGGCCTGAGCCTGCGGTCCGTAGAACGTGCACAGGACCTGCAACTCTTCGTGCATCTGATACTGATCGTGACCATCATCCGAGCCGTCATGGTCGATGGCCGGATTGGCGATGGTTTTGGTTTCGTGAACGCCGACCGCGCACCAATTCACGTCCGGTTCCGGCTGTTTCGGTGGCTTTGTCTGCCAGCGTGGCCGAACCATTGGCCCAGGCAGCCCACTGATGCCGACCACCATGGCCTGCAGGATGTCTTCGAGCTGATCATCTTCAGGTGGCGCAGGCGTCCCCGCCGGCGTGAGGTAACCGCCGGTTGCTGAGGTATTCGCCATGGGTTATCCCTTCAGTGGAAGAAGATCGCAGGTAGCGCAGACGAAGCCGCGCCCGAAGTGCTTGTAGTCGTTGACGTTCGAAACGGTGTACTGCTTGCCCTGCCAGGTCACGACGTCGGCGGTGGTATCGCCTTCGCCGGCAGTCAGCCGGAAGATCGTGTGGATGGTGATGGACCCTTTCTTGCGCTCAGCACCAGCCAGACGCTCAAGAATGTCGCCCTTGTCGCTTGTGACGACGCCGGCAAACGTGATGTTGGTGTCGGCTGTAGTGGTCCGACCGTTTGCACCGACCGTTTGCACCGCCCTGGTACAGATCAGGCCGAGATCCATGAAGTCTGGGTCGAGCAGAATTTCCGATACATCGAGCTGAGCCATGGTCAGTCCTTCTCGCGAATCACGTAGGTGATGGCGTTGCGCAGTTGGCCGGTGTCGATCAAAGGTTTGATGCCAGTGCGACCTCGCTTCCTGCGCGCCGCCAGCGTCCGGTCGGACAGCGGTGCAAGGTCACCGTTGTTGATCTCGTACCTGGCTCCAGCCTGGGCCACCAGACCGGTAGCGTTCAGTTCGACATCAACCTTTTCCTCATTGCCATCCATGGCCGCTTTCGCCGCCTTTTGCAGGTGGCCGTTGATGCTTTCCTGCGCCCGAGCAACACCCGGGATCAGGAATGGCCTCGCAGGAATGTTTGAGGCAGGCGCGCCGTATTCGTGGATGTGACCGAGCTGTGCATTGTTGATCGGCTCGGCATCACCCTCTTCACGAGTTGCCTTCGAAGCCGGGATACCGACCAATACCTGCTTGCCAGCCAACTCCTGGATGGTTGCCAGTACCTTGGCCACGTTGTCGGTGGTGATCTTCATGCTCAAAGCTGAATCCCCCCAGTTCCGACCATGCGAGCCAATTGCAGGAACTGGATGCCGTATGTGGTCAGGTTGTAAAAGCCACCGTCCTGAAGCGCGACGGCACCGGTGTTGTAGCCCGCGCTCACCTTGTCGACTGACTTGGAGTTGAGCGGGCCTTTCACCTGCCCCCCGGTACCCCCGACCATCTCCGCCAACTGATTGCCGGCGGCGATGGCCAAGTTGTGGGCAATGAACAGCTCAAGGCCCACGTCCAGGTAGTCGCACCAACGATCAGGCGAGAGCGTTTTCTCGCCCAGGCTCAGCCACAGGTTCACAGCCGAATCCGGGTATTTCGTGGTGTCGGCGAACTCCGGGAAGTCCGCGCGGAACTGCGCGGCGTCCATGATCAAGCCTTCGCTTTGGCATCCGCGTCGGCCTTGGCCTTCGCGTCTGCATCGGCTTTTGCATCAGCATCTGCCTTCGCTTTGGCATCCGCGTCGGCCTTGGCCTGATCATCATCGCTTTCATCACCCTGCAAAGCCTTGGCCTGCTTGGCGGTCAGCGGCTCCGAATTGGCAGCCACGTACCAGTGAGCGGCGATCTCGTCCTCGACCTCATGAAGGCCTGCTTCGAAATCGCGGATCACACCTTCGGCCAGATTGAGCTTGAAGCTCTTGAGCACATTGAGGAATTTCATTGCGCGCTCCTGTTAGATGCCGTCGCGATAGCCGACAGTTTCTGGATAGACCACTTCCACGACGCCCAGGCGACCGTAGTAGGTGGTGATCTGACGGATGCCGCGATATTCCAACGGGGTACGCTGCAGCGGCACCAGAGGGAACCGCACGCGGTCCTTCTCGTTGGTGTACGCCATCATGCGGTTGGTGCTGGATGCCCCGCGCCCGGTCAACCATTTCAGCGGCTGGATGTTCAGCGGCCGGCCGTTGATCGAGTTCGACAGGCTGTTGACCTTCAGGTACTCGATGATCGAGATATTGCCGGCGGTGGACACGATGCGACTGACCAGCTTGCTGTAGCTGACCGGGTCGAGACGCAGCTCGCTCGGGCAGATGGCGAAAGCAGACGCGGCCCACACGCTGTTCAACAGGTCGTTGACGTCGGCCAGGATCTGATCCGGCGTTGCGGTAGCCCAGTTGCCGGTGATGGCGTTGCTGACGTTGGTCACGACGCTGGAGTTCACCAGGCCTGTTTCACCCAGTTCGGTGTCACCGATGTAGACCTGCTCGTCGATGTCCATGTTGTGTTTGAGCTGCATGCCCGAGAACTTCTGGCTGTCCACCGGGCGGCCGAGTTGTTGAGCTGATGCCAGCTCAGGCAGCGTCCAGGACAACTCCATGCCCCACAGACTCAGAGGCTTGGCGGTTTTGCCGATGTCCAGACCCAGGCTCGCGATAGCGCTGGAGTCCTTGCCGATCCACGCTTTACCGTTCGGGCTGGTGCCGCCGACGGCAGCAAAGGTGCTGTTGGTGAAACTGGACAGCTCGTCGGCGATGCTGACGTCTTCACGCAGCATGATGTCGCGGGACCATGTCACGGACGCCAGCGGGCCATGCAGGTTCTGGTCGAGTCGTTCCAGTTCACCGATGAGGAAGACGCCCGTGGAGTCGATGGTTTGAGCATCGAACGTCATCAGGCCGTCACGGGTGTGGGTGCGCTTGATCGAGCGCGGCAGAATCAAATTGCTCATCGAGCGTTCCCCTTAGATGTTGTACTGGATTTCGACGTTGCCAAAGGCGTCCGCCGGGCCCATGAAAGACGCGAGAGTGATCGCGACGGTGTTGGTACTGTCGGCAACAGCTTCGATGCCGCCGATAGGCTTGCCAGCGGCAGCGGCTGCCACTCGGACGTAGACCTGGCTGTCTTTCGATGCGGTACCGGCGTTCAACTTGACCGTCATGTAGCCGCGACGCAGGACGTCAGCAACGCCCTTGGTTGGCGGGGTTGCGGTGCCGAGCGGATCAGAGCCAGAGCCGCCAGTGATCGGATACGGGCGGCAGAACAGCCCGTATTCAGCGCCATTGGTGTCGCCCGCGCCGAACGGCACGAACTTGCCAGACGCGATCTTGCCGAACAGGCCGTAACCGGCGAACGGCGAAGCCGAGTCCAGAAATACAGGCTCGATGGTCGATTGACTGGCGCGAGTTACGTCGCCTGGAATGCCCGCAGGCATGCGATACAGAAATGCGTTACCCATGGGGGATATCCTCAGTTACGGCCAGTGCCGTTCCAAAACTTGCGGTTGGCTTCGTTGATATCGGCGACGCTCATCGGAGCACGGCCGAAGTCCTTGGTGGTGATGGAGGTGCGAGCACCGGTGGCGTTGTTCTGGATCTTGGCCAGCTCGGTAACGCCTACGAAAGCCGCGGAAACTTGGTCGGCGGTCATCTTCGAAAGGTCTCTGCCGACCAGGAATGGCTCTACCAGCGACTTGCCGTCACCGGTCTGCATGGCCTTGGTCAGCGCCTGACGCTGGCATGCGCAAACGTGGTCGGCGGTCTTGGTCTTGGCGTCGCGGGTCTGGAAGCTGATGCCGGGGGCGATGATCTCGGCGCGGGAACGCAGATCGGTCATGACCTCAGCATCGCCGGTGTAGGTCTTGCCAGAGGCTTCGGCGTTTTTCGCGGCCTCTTCGGCTTCGAGGATGTCGTCCCTGGTCTTCGACGAATCATCGTCATCGAGATCTTCATCCTCGGTTATTTTCTTCACCTCGGCCTCCATGTCGGCCATGCGCTTGTCCATGGACTTCATGGTTTTGAGGATCGATGCGATAGCAGCAGAATCGCCGGTTTTGGCTTTCCCGTTTTCATCCTTGTCGTCGCCGTCTTCGTCCTCGTCGCCGGCCTTGGCGCCTTCCAGAGCCTCTTCCAGCGCAGCTTCGTCCTTGGCCTTGAATGCCGTGCGAACACGATCCATCCAGGTGCGTTTCGTTTTTGCATCAGTCGTCTTGGCCACTTCAGAATCTCCAATTGCACATCGCGGGCCACAGCGGCCACGCTCTACCAGGGCTACGTGGTTTCCCACGATGTTCATCTGACGGCCGCGACCGACAGCCAGTTGTTCGTAATCGGCGTCATAGCCGCATGAGACTTGCCGGAGGCCGCTGCGCACCTCCTCGATGGCAGTGGCGTCGGTGATCAACAGGTCAGCGAGCATCAGGTCGCTTTCAACGCCATCGCCTTGCCGCACGTTCTGGGTGATGCCCATCGACAACTCTCGCCAGTTGGCGGGAGACACGAAGTCGTCGGGATGGCTCATCGTGACCGGCTTACCTTCGAAGCTGGCAATCGTCTCGGCGCGGAATACCTCGTCCTGGTTTCGCTCGATGGTCACCAGTCCGCCGTCGCCGCCCTGGACGATCGGACCGTCATCGTTGACCAGTTCGCTTTCGTCATAGATCAGCGTCCCGGTGCGAGCAATGGGCACGCCCTCGCAGAGCAGGAAACCTTCCGGCGTCATCCGTTGCCTCGCACTCAGGCGCTCAGGCGCAAACCATCGCCCGGCTTCGTCTTGGGTTCTCACATGCATGGGGGCTCACTCAGGAATAACGGGTTCTGGGTAGCAGCGGCAGTTCGGGAAGCAGCCAGCGTGGCCGGTCATCTTGTCCAGGGTTGGTGGCGAGTCCCAGCGAACGAACTTGCCGTTCATTTCAGCGTGCGAATGACGCACGTCGCTGTCACCGGACGTTCGCCAGATGTATCCCTCACTGCCCACGGCCTTGGCGCGCGCCTCCGTCAGTGTGGAGGCGGTGCGCGACACCTCGGTACGGGCGATCACCTTGGCCTTGCTCTCGGATACTTCGCCAGAGCGCTGTATCTCCTTGGCGATTTCGCTTGCCCGGGTGCCGTCCTCGATGCCTTGCAGGGTCAGTTCGTGCACCCGCTTAGCGGCGTCGAGCGGGATGCTCTTGATCAGCGTGACCTGTTCGGCCAGCAACTCCTGCATGACCCGGCCCGTTGGCGCCGTACGGATCTCCTGCCTGAGTGCCTGCGACATCTGCTCAGTGAGAGTTGCCCATGCCTTTTTGTCCTGCTGGTTGACCTCGACAAGCATTTTGCTAGCCGTGGACACCGCCCAGTCATTCAGAAGCTCGGCATACCGGTTCAGCATGTGCGAGATGGTCGGCTCGACCGATGGATCACCAGGAGGGAAGCCGTTGATGATGCTTCCCACCTGGCGCGCCACCTGCGAAAGCGAGGACTGGTATTGCCGTTCGGCTCTATTCGTCCTGACCGGATTCTGACTTCGCTTTTTGTCCCGGATTTTCAGGCGCATCGATCAGTTCCTTTTCGCCGGGGACTGGTGGTGGCTCGTTCTCGGCCTCCGTGATTTCGTCGTCTGTGATGTTCGACCAGAGCCCGGTGGTGTTGCTGGACTGGCGCAGCTCTTTAAGAGCGGTGCCACGGTCGACAATGCCGGAGTCGAATGCCTGAACAACCGAATTCGTGTCCTTGGCGCCGACATCGGCTTTCTCGACGTCGCTGAGTTGCCACAGCGGCACGAAGTCGAAGGCAAACCCTTCCGGCAGCGGCTTCCCAAGCTCAGAGCGGCTGATCACGTCGCACAAGGTGGTCACGCCAGGCCGCAGGGCCGAATCCTGATCAGCCTTGATGCCGTCGTAGTAGATGCGCACGCTGTCGTCGCCGTTGTTCAGGCCGCCCGGGGATTGCCCGAACAGGATGACGTCAGGTGTTTCGACGGCGCCGCATACCTGCTCACCGAATTTGTCGATGACCTCGGACAGCCCGCTGAAGCTGTATTGGTGTGTTTCGAAGGTGTCCGTGTCGTCCATGAGGGTCAGTCCCTCGTTGGACTGGAACTGCCGAATCATGTCGATGTTCTTGAGGAGTGCCTCCAGCGCCTTTCCACCTGTCGCGATCAGCATGCGCAGATCTTTCACTTTGTAAGTGCGCAGGTGCGCCTTGTAGACCAGTTGAGCCGTGCCAGACGTGACGCTATCGAACGCGATCAGGCGATCCCACAGGCGTTCCAGTACAGACTGGCCCCAGCCGTTTTCGGCGATGCGCTGCCAGTACGGCAGTTCGACGCCTTCACGGCGGATGACTCGACTGTAGTGGATCTTCTGATTGATCAGTGCCTGGGCGTCGCCCACCACGGTGTAGTACTTCGGCTTACCGAGGTCAGGGCCGTATTCGGTGACCAGGTTCTCCAGTGATGGCTGGACAAGCCAACGATCGAGGATCAGCAGCCCTTTGAACTGCCCCGGGCCGATGGTATCGAGCTTAAGGGGCGTCTCTGGCCGTTGACCATCGATCAGCATCACGGCGATGGAGCCACCATACAGGCGCGACCATTTCTCGTTGTCGCAGAGGCCTTTCCAGATCTGGAGCCGCTCGAAAGCGCGGGACAACTTGTCCTTCTCTTCTGGTGGCATCACCGAGTTGAACTCGATCCCCTCGCGGGTCATGTCCTTGGCGCGGCAGTCGACAGCACGGCCAGCCAACCAGCTCGATCGGTACACAGCCTCCATCTGGATGCGGTTGCGGCTGACGAAGGTGAAACCGTAGCTGCTGCCGCTGTTCTGATTTGCCGTTCCAAGGCCGACGCGGGCGGTGAAGTTTTGAAAGCTGTCGCCCGTCATGAACGATTTGCGTGCGACGTCAGTCTGCTGATTGACCTTCGCGGCTCGGGCGTTGATTTGGTGCCGCTTGCTCATAGTCGTCCCCACACGGCAAGGCTGCTTTGGCTACCGAGCATGTCGTTGATTGCATCGCACATTGGGTCTATTTGGTCGTCGTGAAGGTGGCTGTCATCGGCAGTGAAGGACTCGCACTCGGTAACGAAGTCCGACACGAATGCAGCCGACTCAGGTAGGCAGACGTTGCCTGACTCGATGTAGCCGAGAACATCCATGACGCGCGTCAACTTGTCTTTGGTGCGCTCGATGCCCGCAATTGGGATTCCCCCAAGGCTCCGGATGTCTTGAATCAGGCCGGTGCCACTGGCTTTGTCCTCGACCATGAAAGACCGAAGAAAACCCACATCGCGCTCGGCGCTGTGTTTGTCCCAGAACTCCTTGGCGCGCTTGCGCAGATCCGGGGCTTCCCATTTGCCACGCAACTGGTCGATCAGATAAATCCGCCGGTCCTCGCCATAACCCCAGCACTGGAAGACCGTGTAGTCGTTCCGCTCCGCAGTCTTCTGTGCAGTGTCCGCGTAGATCACCCGATATTCGATGCGCGGGAGCATCCGGTAGCGGATGAACCAGGCCGAATGAATCAGACCGCCGCCCTTCGTGTTTGGACGCTGCTGGTAGAGGGCGTTCCAGGCATGCGATCCGATCGCCATTCGTATCTTGTCGAGGCGCTCAATCGGATAGCGCTCTGGGTGCAGCGCCTCACCGGTCTTTCGGTGCGCCTCATCTTCCTCGGCGATTGCCGGATAGCTGACGACTTTCCAGTTGTCGCCTTCGCCGGAAGCCATCTGCTCGAGCAGTCGGCCAGCGAGGTCGTCGGAGTGCCAGCGGGTCATGCCAAGCAGAACGCCGCTATTTGGTGAAAGCCGGGTGTAGAACGTGGTGGTGTACCAGTCCCACACGGCCTGCCTGACCGTTTCGCTATTTGCTTCCTTGGCGTCCTTCACCGGGTCATCGATGATGCCGATATCGGCACCCATGCCGGTAATACCTGCGCCGACGCCTGCGCTACGGTAGGCTCCGCGACGACCAACGATCTCGAATATCTCACTGTTGCGGAGTGCACTTCCGGTCACGCTTACCACGCGCTTACCGTTCAGGCACGTACCCGGGAAGATTGCGTGGTAGGTGTCGTCATCGATGATTCGCTGCACATCCCGGTTCATCCGGTTCGCCAGGTCAGAGGCGTATGAACACGCGATCATCTGCAAATCTGGGTTCTTGCCGAGCGCCCATGCCGGGAAACGGCGGCTGAACAACTCCGACTTTCCGCTGCGCGGCGGGGCGAAGATCATCAGCCGTGGCTGAAGTCCGCGCTCCACGTCGTAGTAGAACTGCTGAAGCGCAGCTGCCACCTCGATGTTGAACCAGCCCTCAACGAAATCAGGCTTCGTCCTCAGCGTGAACTGAAGCAGCCCACGACGTGAGCGCTCATTCTTGATCGACGTCAGGTCGAGCAGCTGCGGCGATACGCTCAAGCTGCTCAAGCTGCTCATCAGTCAGTTTTCCAAGATCGGCCGAAACAGTTTTGATTGGGCCGCCGTCTGGTCCGCTCAACTCATGCCGCTCGGTGAATAGTTTTAAGTGCTTGCCCAGAAGCTCAAAGCCCTTCAGGACATTCTTTGCGTCGAACGCATATGCAGGAGCGATTGATCCAGTTGGCGTTTCGACGAAGATCTGTTCGCCTGATCGATCAAGAACAGGCGAAACCTGCCGGCAACGCTCAATCACTTCAACTATCCCGAACAGCACGTAGTCCTGGGTGATTGCCGTCCGCTCCTCTCTCGCAGACATGCTTCTTGAGAGCTCTGCACGAACCTTGACATTTGTTAACAGGCGCGATGCTTGCTGGTCGGCAGTCTTCTTGCTGTAACCCGCACGGATAGCGGCTTGCGTGGCATTCAAATCGATCAGGTATTCGTCGACGAAGCGCTGCTGTTTGGGTGTCAGCGCCATGATTGCTCCTTATGGGTTTCGCGGTGGCGCCTTGATGTGGCATCCACGATTTACAGGCTGGTATCCGCCACGGCGCTCCACGCCACTCCAGTCATGAGAGAAGATGTACTGGCGACGAGCCCATGCGTACAGGACGACTCCGAAGTGAAGAGTCACTGAAAAGAATGACGCGGAGGCGCCCAGAATAAGATCGACCAGAAGCCCGAACCCGCCGATGGCAACCAAGTAGAACGCGATGGCCAGAACCGGATGCTTGAGCATATCAACGGCGCGCAGGTACTCCAGCGCAGCCAGCACCACCAAGATGCACAGCAGTGCATCAATGCAAGTGAGGATGGTGCTCATGTCAGACACCCCGCGCCGCTACGAAGGCGCCCATCGCCGCCTTGATGGCAGGGATAATGTTCATCGCTGTCAGGCCGAGCACGAATGACACGCCGCACAGGAAGTAATCATCCAGCGGCAAGTCGAGCTTTGGAGCAAGCCACGTGCTAACTGGAAGCGTGAGGAAGATGGAAAAGAAGAACCCGGTCAGTACGGCGAACCCGGCCTGTCCTCTCGTAAGGTCTTTGAGAAACCCGAGAGAAAGGATTGCGCCGACAAAGGCGCCAACCACAACACCGTATTTCGCCACCAGAACACCGACAGCAGTGCTTGCTGGTTCGGCCATTGCAGTCTCCAGGGGAATAAAAAGGGCCTCATCGGGACAAGGCCAAGCGCGGCGCGGAGCAGCGACGGATTCAGAAACGAAAAAGCCCAGCGCGATGGCTGGGCTTTCGGTGAAATTCGCCAGAGGCGAAATTGTCACAATGGAGAAAATGATGCCTGAGCCGGACATTTGTCGTCAAGCAGCTATTTTCATTATTTTTATCGCCGAAGAGACAGGGATGAGAGCCTGTTTGTCGAGGTCATTGCAGGAGTCGAAGCAGGACTGAATGAACCCCTCCCATTCCCTGCCCCACTGCTCGGCGGAAAGCTCGAGGCCCAAGACGTTCAGGAGCCATCCACGGAACGACTCGGGCGTTGGGCACGGGTCAGCCCCTTCGCTCTGGCCGCCCTGGTGAATACGGCGATACCGGTGCAACACGCCGACGGCGACCAGTCGGGCCTTCTCGAATTTCTTGGCGTACATCTTCGGCCCCATCGCGTACGCCGTCAGGAACAGGGCCTCTTCAGCCTCTTCCTTGTCGTCGACGGTGGCGATCGGGCTGTACATGAAGTTGCCAAAGGCCTTCAGCGAAGATGGAAGCGTGGCGATCGCGTGCTGGATGTGAGCAGACAGCGCCTGCTGCATGGCGTGCCGGCTGTTCACGGACTTCTCCGTCTTCTGCACCGAGCAGCCGAGCAGGCCGATCTGCTCGACGTGCGAGCCTTGGCTATCCCACGGGGTGTACAGAGCGTCGTGCCATGCCGCCCGGGCAGAGTTCAGTTGCATCATGCTTCACCCCTCCGAATCTGAGACCAAGTGATGATGTGACCCTCGAGGAAGAACCAGGCCACGCAGAGCGTTGTGGTGATGGACAGCGTGATTCCGATCATGCGGCAGCCCTCTTCAGTTCGCGGGTCTTGGCCCGGTATTCGGCCTTGATGGTTTTGATTTCTTCGACGGTGTACTTGCGGGGCTCATGAGGCCCTTCGATCCATGCCACCTTTTCGGCGCCGATGCGGAGCGTCAGTCGGATCCGGTACTCGACAACGTTGCCGGATAGGTTGCGGTTACACTTCACGCACTGGCGATGGATGTTCAGCGGCTCGAAGCGCAGCTCCGGGCAGGCGCCTACGGATCGGTAGTGGCCGGCGTCCCAGCGGCTTCCGGTCATCAGGTCGCTGTCGTTCGGCATTGAGTCGCAGCTGATACACGGCAGGTGCGCGTCACGCAGGCGGACATACTCGTTCACGGCGGCCTGGGCTTCGCGCAGGTGATCCGCCCTGCTCTTCAGCTTCTCCTTGCGGACCTTGATCTCGCGGCGTTCGCGCTGGACGATGGCCTTGCGGGCTTTCTCGCTATTCACCGGCGCATGAGCCAGCGCGCATTTCGGGCTGCACACCACCTGCGTGGTGTTGAACATCGGGGCGAACTTCTCACCGCAGACCTTGCAGCTCTTCTGCTTCACCTCCTTGATGGCAGTCCTCATGCGGCCTCCTGGCTCAGCAGGTCGTCGAAGTACACGCCCTCAGGTGCGAAGCGCGCGACAATGCGATCGGTGTAGGCGATGCCCTGGGCGCGACTGAACAAACTGGTCACCGGGAAGCCGTCCGGGCCGAACAGATGGCAGCCGCCCATCATGGCAAGCTTCGTCTCGTACGGGAGGTGACGCATCACCCGGTACCACTCAGCCTGAAACCCGGCATCCTCGTTCAGCAGGATCTGCACACCGACGTGCAGCTTGCAGTACCGACGGGCGTCCGACTCATCGCCGATCTGGGTCATCTGGGCGATGCGCTTGTACATCGCGAACCACAACCGGTTCTGGTCGAGCGTGCGATCCTTGCCCGGGCGCAGCGAGACCACGACGAACTTCTTGTCGCGGAACATTGCGCTGAGCTTGGTGATCGCCTCGGAGAGCTTGGCCTGGCAGTTGACGCTGATCTTGTCAGTCATGACTGCACCCCCGTCTTTTGCTTACCTTCCCTTCAGCCTCAAGCTGCCGCATGGTCTTGCGCAGAGTCTTTAGGTCCCAGTGAAAGCGCAGGTATTTACCGATCAGGTTGACCTTCGCGGACAGCACCAGGCTGATTGCCAGAAGCATCGCGGCTACCAACAGAGCACCGCCGACAAGCATCACGGCGTAGCCAAGCCACAGAGCGATTGTATCCAGGATCATCGCTGCACCGCCTTGGCCGTGGGGCAGTCGAGCTCGCCGACCACTTCGCAAGCGATACCAAATGCCGGATCACCCAGGCGAGTCGATTGCATGATGCGTGTCATGCCTTCGAGCAAGGTTTCGATCTGCTCCTGTTGTTGCCCGGCGCCCCGCTGCAATGCCTCAACCTGTCCGCGCAGCGCAGCATTCTCCGCGTTGACGTGGCTGAACTGCGTGGCGATGTGTTCTTCCAGCGATACCTGGTCACGCTGCCAGTCGATATCGTCGTGGAAATAGCCGAAGCGCTCGCAGAGGCTGCGATGGAAGTTTTTGAAGCTGGCCTGAAGTTGCTCGATGCGCTCGCGCAGGACATCAGCACGGTGCTTGCCCAGCTCTGACCAGTGGCACGTCTTCTGTACCCACTCGGTCTTTTCTACCCATTCAGCGAGTGCGTTTTCAGCGCTTCGTAGCCGTTCGTTTTCCATTTGCTCCGCCACTACCCGGCGAATCCACTCAGCCCATGCATGCTGGGTTTGCTGATCGACGTAAAACCCGCCACCACCAGCGTACGTGTCGAGGCACATCCCCTTCTCAGCGGCATCCTTCTGAAACTTCGCACTTTCTGCGGCGAAGTCAGGTTCCCAACTTGTTTGACTGGACATCAGAAGCCCTCCTTGCCGCGCTGTGATTCCCATTCGAACGGCACGACGATCATTCCGCCCTCGCGCAGGCGGTCGACGCAGCGCTCGCCCATGGCGCCCGGCAACTGGTGGGCATCGAGGTTAGAGATCACAACCGTCGGGCGTTCCTGCTCGTACCGGCCGTTGATGATTGCGAACAGGGTTGTCAGCTCGAAGTCGCTCGGCTGTTCCTTGCTCACGCCTACCTCGTCCAGCACCAGCAGGTCGGGGTCGATCAGGCTCGACAGGATCTCTGCCTCGGTGCGTTCGCTGTGCTTGTCGTAGGTTGAACGGATCGCCTGCAGGATTGCGCCGACAGTGCGGTACACCGCCGTGCGCGACGTGTTGTGCAGCAGCTCGTTGGCCATGCCAGCGCCGAGGTGCGTTTTCCCGGTACCGGGCTTGCCGATCAGCACCATGCAGCGACCGGTCTTCAGGATCTCTTCAAAGATCTGGACGTAGTGCTGGCAGAACCGCAGGGCTTTGCGCTGGCCTTCGTTCTCGGCCTGGTAGTTACCCAGGGTGCGAGTGGTGAAGCGCTTCGGGATCAGCGCATCGCCCAACTTGCGAGCGAGGGCCATGCGGACTTCCATCGCCTTGTTGGCCTGCTCGGCGGCCTCGGACTTCTCGCGGGCGATGCGGCTGCACTCCGGGCAATTGCTTCTCAGCTCCCGGCCCAGCACCGAGTAGACTTTCTGGTCGTAGGCGCCGTGGGTTTCGCACTCGGCCGGCTGGATACGGGTTCCCGGTGGCAGTTCGGGAGTTGCTTGGACTGGCTCAGAGCGCATAGCTGCCATCTCCTCTTGGAATCAGGCCGGCGGTGTAGTCGCGCTCAGCGAAGCCGGTGTGGCGGGATTGCGGGAATGGGTGCACGTTGGTTGGCACGTCGGGAATCTCGTCCTGCCAGCGCTTGCCATTGAGCCACGTCGCAGGGTGCGGGATGAACTGGCCGCGCTCCTTGGTCCAGTCAGGCGTCAGCACCTGTTTGGCCAGAGCGGCGACCATCAGGTCGTATAGCGCCTGATTCACCTTGAGCTTCGCCCAGGCCTTCTCGGCCTTGTCCTTCCCGACCTTGCGCGGGTAGAGCTTCCAGAACAAAGCGAACAAGCCCTCGGTCGCCACCGGAGCCTGCGACGGAGTGAGGGAATCAGGAATCAGGAATCCGGAATCAAGAGAGAGGGAATCAGCAGGGAAAGAACTGTGCTTGTCTGGTGCTTGCACCATGCTTGCACCATGCTCCTCATTGGAAGGCTCTAGGACAGGCATATCAGGAATGATGCTCTTTGCTTCTTTGACGTGGGGGTTCTGGTGTTTCGCCCAGTTCACGATCTGGATCGCCTTCAATGATCCGACGGCGTACCGAGTGATAAACCCGAGATGATCCAGGTCGGCGAGCATCTTTTCGATGTCGACATTGTCGGCAGGGAATAGGGCCATTTTTAGACGACGCGGACGATCTTCAAGGCGCCCTTCACGGTCAGCCTCCGTCCACAAGCCGATGAAAAGCAGGCGGGTAGCAAAATCGACTTCAGCCAGCAGTTCATTCGAGAAGAACCCCGGCTTGATGTTTCTGGATCTGGCCATCATTCAATCCCCCGTACGCTTGCGCAGGAGGCTTTATTCAGGCCCTGTACATTTGAATTTGAGTCGGACATAATCAGCTCCAGAACGTTGTAGAAAGCTCAAACGAAAAAGCCGACCTCGCCCGTCGGTTTTTTTGTGTCTGCGATTTAGGTGTCTTCACTTTTCAGGCCCTCATCAGGCTTTGCTTTCGCTGGTGAATACGGTTTGCGAAATGGCTGAATCGTCCCTGGCATCGTCTTCGGTCTTGTTCTTGCGACGATGTGCTTCTCAATCATTTCCTTTGCCAGTTGCTCTGGCGTAATGCCGAGTGATTTGGCTTCTTGCCTCAGCAGCTCGATATCCTCTTCATCCGCGATCTGTCGAAGTGACAGGTCGTCGTGGTTCTCAGGCATAAAGCCTCCATAAGGGCCTTCAGGCCACGTCTTGGGTGCGGGTAAGCTCGTCCCTCATCTGCTGGATTGCAGCCTTGAGAATTTCCCGTGCCAATACGGCCTTCTGCGTCCCGTGGATCTTCGCCAGCGAGCGCAGGTACTCGTCGTACTCGTCACTCAGGCGAACCTTGGTTTCGTTGTGGTTCAGGTGTTTGGGATCTTCGTACATACGGGCATTACTCCTGGCTTCAGAAATGAAATCGGTTACGCAGCTTTTGGGTGCTGCAGGAAGTAGTTGGTCAGCGCCTGAACGGAGCTGATGCGCGGGTCCTTGGTGGAACCGTTGGAAATCTTGCTCATCGTGAAATACGGGACCTGAGAGGCCGCGCTGATTTCCCGCCATTCACCACGGCGGCTGAGAAGCTCGTCCTTGATGAAGCCGAGCAAGTCGTTCTGATAGTTGGCTACGGGCATGGTGGAAACCTTTTATGAGTCATTCACGCATACTCTAGCCGTTTACGAATAATCCGGTCAAGCCACAAACGACTAATGCTTAATGCGATGCTTAGCCAGATACGAATCAGGTGCAACGACGATGCTTTCGATCAGGCAGATATTGGCCAACAACTTGAAGTTCTTGATGTCCGGCAATCCGAATCTGGACACTCAGCAGAAGCTTGCTTCGAAGTCAGGGGTTGGCCAGCCGACCATTGGTCGGACGCTGAGAGAGGAATCAGACCCGGGGATCACCACAGTCTCCAGCCTCGCCAAGGCTTTTAAGCTGGATGCGCAAGACTTGCTGGACGGAGGTCTAATTGACCGTATAAAAGGTAAGGGCTCCAATATCAGTGCTGGGCATGGCTTGTATGACCCAGTTCCTCTGATCTCATGGGTAACCGCCGGGATGCTCGATGACTCTATTGATCTACTAATAACAAACGATGCCGAGGAATGGCTCCAGTGCCCTTACGCACACAGCGCCAGCTCTTTCTGCCTTCAGATAAACGGATTAAGCATGTGGCCGGAGTACAGGGATGGTGAAATCATTCTCGTTGACCCAGAAATAGAAGCGCGGCACAACAGCGATATCGTAGTCAGGACGCCAGATCCCGACAGGAAGACGACTTTCAAGCGATTGCAGATCACGGAAGAAGGCACTTTTCTGCTCGCTATCAACCCAGATTTCCCTAACCGCATTCTGGAAATGCCGGAGGGTACTAAGATCTGCGGTGTGGTGACCGGCTCCTGGATGAGGCGCCGGTAAGCAAAACCTCAACGAAGCCCGCCTAGCGCGGGCTTTTTGTCGCCTGTGAAAAACCGCTCACGAATATTTTTAAAAAAATAGTCGAATACGGCTTGACGAATTATTCGTATGCGCATACTTTTATAGCCATGAACGGCTAAGACAGAGTTCGCAGGGCCTAACAAGACCCGCCGCAACAAGGCAGCGATGAACCGGCCTCAACGGTTCAGAGGGTTGGCAACTGACCCGGGTGTGCAGCGTAAAGCACCGTAATCAGTTTTCTGGCGGACAGGGTCGCGGCTGGAAGAACAATCTGAGATTCAAGCCGGTGACCAGCCAGTAGCGGGTCACGGAGATACACCCACAGATTTACTGATGCCGCTTCGATGAGGCGGCATTGGAAATCAACGGAGGAAACCGCCATGACTGAACAAGAAATTGCACAAGCGCTAGCCGACTGGGAAGAGCACCAGAAACGCAAGGCTGAGATCGCAAACCGGGCAAAAATGAGAAAGTGATATGAGTATTTTTGAGGCAAGTGATGATGTCGTCAACGAAGCAGCTTCTTCATGCGCAAGGCTTCTGGAAAGGTGGTTCGGTGGCGTCGATGAAGCGATCGCAGCGCTCGAGGCTGATCCAGCTGACATGGCTGATCTTGCGCTGCGCGAACACATCAAGCAGAGCCGGACAATGACGGTCAAGGCGCACATGAACATACGCGCATTCAGTAGCGAAGTTCTCGGAAAGATCACATGACTGAACCATCTTCCTGCGCATTCCCAGAGTGCGCAGCGGGATGCGGAAGACCAGCAACCTCCGCGCAACGCGGCCCCTGCATCACCTCGGATGGCCTCCTGCTGTTTCAGGAGCGCCATCTGGCTTTACAAATGCCTCTCAAACCCCGGGAGGCATTTGTAAAGCCAAACCGACAAGGAAAACCAAATGAAAACTCCAAAGCCGGAAACGGCATTGATCCTGCGCACCTGCAATGCCGACCTGACCAGCCATGGTGGTTTTCAATGGCCAAGCGAGATCGGCTCCGTGGTTACTGCCCCAGACTGGCGTGATGACGACGAATGCGGCCATGGCCTGCACGGCTGGCTCTTCGGCCAGGGTGATTCAAGCGCAAGCAACAGCATCGGCAAGTCAGATGCTAAATGGCTTGTTGTCGAGGCGCTGATCGGTGACTTGAAATCACTCGGCGGCAAAGTAAAGTTCCCAACCTGCACGGTTCGTCATATCGGCGACAAGCACACTGCTACTCAGTACCTGCTGGAAAATGAGCCACGCGCCGCAAGCGTGGCTGTAATTGGTATCACGCTGACTGGCGGCGACGACTCCACGCTGACTGGCGGCAACCGCTCCACGCTGACTGGCGGCAACCGCTCCACGCTGACTGGCGGC